>JAIVGW010000412.1 GCA_020201415.1 Lentisphaerota bacterium | reverse complement strand
TTGTACAGCGGCTCGAAATCCGTGACATTCGGTCCGATAATGCTCACACCCCGTTCCTTGGCGGCATCCCAGGCAATTTGCCAGGCCGCCAGCAGGCCGTTGAGATTGTGTCCGGACCACTTGCGCCGGTTGCAGGTGGCGCCGACTTCGATGCATTCCAGGCGCGCGCCCCAGGCGTCCAGCACCTCGTTTATGAATGCGCGCCATTGTCCGCGGATTGCGTCATCATGGGCCATCCGGCGCGCTGCCTCTCGCGGTTGAACCAGATGCAGGCAGACCTGGAAGTCCGCCGCCAGCAGCTTGTCCAGCAGCCGCTGCTGAGGGCTGTTCCGGGAACCCGGGGCAAAATCCATCCTTACCAGGCGCAGGCCCAGGTCGTGCAGACGGTCGATCGTGTATGCGTCGCCCGCCGGGTCGTCCGTTGCCGCCACGCAAATGCCCAGCCAGTCCGCCGGCAAGCGCTGCGGCCCGTCCGGCGGTCGCCAGGCGGTGCTGCGCAGCCAGTTGCCGCCGCCGAGGTAAGCCAGCAGACGCATTCCGGCCCGCCAGGGCAGGGTTCGGGATGCTAAATTTGTGTCGGAAGGTATGTTCATGCGCGCGCCAATATGCCATTATTGTTTCCGCTTGCAAAGATAATTCCAGTCCGCGGTTTGGGGTTGGCGGAAGATGCTTGACTCATAAGCACGGTTTTTACAGACTATACCAGTGTGTCGTTGTTGCCGGCCGGTGGCCGGCCGATGCGCGCCCGGGCGGAAGCCCGTGGCTATCCGCAATCATTTAGGAGCCTTGCATGAAGATCGTTATCATCGGCGCCGCCAGCGGTTTTGGCGGCCGGTTAACCATGGATATCCTGTCCTGTGAAGCGCTGCGGGACAGTCATATTGCGCTGTGCGATCTTAATGAAAAAAAGCTGCAAAGCACCCGCGCCTACTTGCAGGCTTTTGTCGATCATCATAAACTGCCGGCCAAAGTCTCCGCGGCGAAAGACTTCCGCGATATGCTAAAAGGTGCGGATATCGTCGTCTCTTCAGTTTCCGTGGGCGGTCCTTCCTATTGGGGTGAACCTTATTGCTCCGAGGTGGGGATTCCCCGCAAGTACGGCATTGATCAGGTCTGGGCCGATACCGTCGGCGTTGGCGGGGTTTTCCGGTTTCTGCGGACCGGGCCGGTGCAGTTGAGCTTCTGTCTGGCAATGGAGAAGCTTTGTCCGGAAGCCATTCTGTTAAATTACACCAATCCGATGTCGATGCTGACCTGGCTGCATTCCGCCGGTTCGTCCATCCGTAATACGGGTCTGTGCCACAGTGTGCAGGGCACCACCAAGCGTCTGGCCAGGGTGGCCGGCGTGCCTTATGAGGAGGTCAGCTACCAGGTGGCGGGCATTAACCACCAGGCCTGGGTGTTGGCGATCCGTCATCATGGCGAGGATTTGTATCCGAAAATCCGCGCCGCCGCCGATACGCACGAGGAGTTTGAAAAAGATCGGGTGCGGGTGGAAATGATGAAACAGTTCGGTTACTTCGTCACCGAAAGCTCCGAGCATAATTCGGAATATCTGCCTTATTTCCGGAAGACGGCCGCATCCCGTAAGCATTATAAGCTGCGCGTGCGTAAACTGGTGCAGGATTACGAGCCGCCCCGCGAGTGGCTCAAGGACAGCGGCATCGAAGATGACGGCGGCGCCAAGATCCCGCCGCTGCAGCGGTCGCATGAATATGCCGCCGGCATTATCGAAGCCTATGCCACCAACCAGCCTTTTGTTTACTGGGGCAATGTGATGAATCACGGCCTGATCGACAATCTGCCACAGGACTGTTGCGTGGAAGTCCCCTGCCTGGTCAATGCCGAGGGCATTCATCCCTGCCATGTAGGGCGCCTGCCGCCGCAATGCGCCGCGTTGAACCGCACCAATATCAATGTGCATGAACTGGCGGTGGAGGCGGTGCGGCGTAAGAGCAGGGCGGCGGCTTTCCATGCCGTGGCCCTCGACCCCCTGACGGCCGCCACGCTCACGCTGCCGCGCATCAGGGAAATGTTTGACGAACTCTGGGCCGCCGAGGGCGACCTGCTGGCGTATTTCGATTGATGCCGGCGCCGGCCGGCGGGGACGGATGCGAAAAACCCAGAACAGGACGGCGAATTCCAGGGCCGCAATCATGCTTACCGCCAGGCCTATTTGGCCAGGTCGGCGCATCAGGTCTGTCTCCAATGGAGCCGGGGTGCCCTCACCCCGGGCTGCGGGCACCATCTGACTTTATCAGCTCCAGGTCACAGCTCACAAAATAGTGATCGCTGGGAAAC
>JAIVGW010000166.1 GCA_020201415.1 Lentisphaerota bacterium | reverse complement strand
GGGTTACTCCGCGTGCAGATACCGAGGGGTTCGTCTTGCGCGACGATCCGGTGAATGCCGGGCGTATGCAGAACGGTGTCATGCACTACGAGCACGCCGCGGTGGTGGGCCTCAAATGTGTGCGCACCCAGCCCGGCGCACCCCGTTCCCGAATGAGCGTTCAGTTCAATCGTCCCCCTGAAATCTTCAACGATGTTATTGTACCGATCCAACATCCGGACCACCGTTCGAAACGGCTCATTGACGCAGGTATAGGACGGGACCAACGCCTCCATGCGATAAGGCTTATCGTTGACAAATCTCAGCACCGGAGGATTTTCGACAAGGACGAATCCGCTGCCGGGCGCAGCACGCGATCCGTCGATATCGACGGCCACTTCGACCGGCCAGCGCTGGGCCATTTCAGGGGCATCCGTTTTTAAAATAAGTTTAGCGCCATACCGGACCGTGATGGAATCTCCCGACCGAAGACGGCCGGCCTGAATAACAACAAACATGTAGTCAACTGTGGGGAACTCGCGGCCGCTCTTGTCGTTGACCGCCGGCAGGTGATTGCTGCACGTCCACTTGACATCCGGATTCGAACAGGCGACCGGTCCCCGGTTATCCAGTCCGAGGATAAGGCCGGGCAGCTTGAACCGCAGCGCGCCTTCCGCCTCAATCCCTCGGGGTCCGGCCGTGTAGGTTATGTCAACGACATATCGACCGCCCACAACGACAGGTTGATCCGCGGGCTCCACGGAAACCGTTCCCAGGCCGGCCCTGACGCGGTCTTTTCTCATATGCCATTACCTCAAACCGTTTGCCACGGAACATCGTGCAGGCTTCAGATCTCTTCATCGCTCCAACTATAATCACTTTTCTGTTGGCACAGGCATACGCCCGCTGACACCAGTTATAAAGAGAGGTTCCATATCGGCAATGTAGCGGAATCGGGCTGTCGATGTCAAGTTGGGCTTCGCGCGCAATCCAGAGAAAGGACAAGAGGGGGCGGTGGCGGGGGGCAGCGGGGCCGGCACCTGCGCCAGTGATTGTAAGGTCCTGCTTAAAAGCACTAAAAACAGCTTTGCTCTTGCTTAAATCAACGATTTTTGCCATAAAAACAATTTACACATTTCCATTTCCGAACCGGTCCAGATGTTCGACAACGGCGCTGCTGACGATGGCAACTGGGGACTAGAATTTGCCTGCGGCCGCAAGCTTCACCGCGCCGGGCTGGCACCCCTGCTCATCATCAAGACCACGCGCGGCGGTGGCGGCAACTCCTGTTGGCACAAGGACGCGCCGGACCACCACATGTACGCGGCCATCGTGTCCGATGTCAACCGTACGCTGACCGAACTGCGCCGGACCCGAACCCCGTTTACGTTCCGCGGCCTGCTTTACCTCCAGGGTGAGAGCGACGGAGAGGCCGCTCCGCTGGCAGGGGAACGCGCCCGCCAGTTGCTTGACAATCTTAAAGCGGAGTTCCCCAACACGCAAACGATGCGGATGTATATCGGAGGCATCGCCGGGTTCAACCCCGCGCGTGAACGAGTCCGCCAGGAGCACCGCGCCATTGCCGACCGGTATCCCGACATGCATTTCATTGACACGTCCGACCTGCTGGAAACACACCAGTACCGGGATAACCTGCACTTCGACAACGAGGCCAAAAGAATCATCGGCGAACGATTTGCCGATACGATTTTGGCAGCCATCCCATGAGGCTCCTGTTTATCGAAGATTTGTTTATCGACGCTTCGCATCCACAACAAACAGGAAGTTACTATGAGTCTTTCAAAACTCTACTTGGATATTTCAAAAAACGCTTTCAGCCGCTATGAAAGCAATCTTGCTATTCTCGCGTGCGGCCGGCCAAAGGCGTTATGGCTGCGGCATATTTATGGTGGGAATAAAACCAACCTCTTTCGCTTGGAAAGCGCCGGATCTCCGGCAGCGCTGGATGCGGACGCTCGTGCGGTTCCCGGACTCCTGAGCCTGTTCGATGATAATGGCAGCATTGAGATTATAATGCCTGAGCCGAATAGCATCCGAATCCGGGGGAGCGGAATGAAACTGCGCCTGGTCGGCGAGGGTTGCCGCAAATGGGATTTAATGATTCCGGCCGGTGATGATCGTTGGCGCTCTATTATGGGGAAGGCTAAACTCCTGTTTACACCTGTTTCCGGAACGATGAAAGTGGAAGCACCCTGGAAACCAACAGCCGGATCGGAATATCGCCATCATGGAACCCATCCTATCCATGTTGTGTTCGGAACTGATGCTGAGGAATGGGAGGTACAGATCAACGCCTATGAGAGCGAGATAGACCCACCCGGTATCTATGAAAGCTTCAAAGAGGCGCGCCAACGGAGCGAAGATTCTTTCGCCGTCTGGCTTAATAAGACACCTCCTGCACCTGAGCGCTATCGGCTAACCCGGGAACTTGCGGCCTATGTCACTTGGTCGGCTGTCGTACCAGCAGCCGGGAACTACCGTGCGCCCTCGATGCTGATGAGCAAGAACGGGATGGTGAGCACCTGGAACTGGGACAACTATATCAACGCCTGGGCCAGCGTTTACCGTGACCCTGACTTTGCCTGGGGCCAATTCATGCTGCACATCTCGCACCAACACAAAACTGGCGCCTTGGGTGATGGAATCAACGAACAGAGTATAGGATGGTCTTACACAAAACCGCCGGTACACGGTTGGATTCTACGGCGCATGGCCGAAGCGAGTGATGCCATCGACAATGTGCGTATTGGCGAAGCTTATAAACCGCTGTGCAAATGGACGGAGTGGTGGTTCCAATACCGCGATGATGATCGTGACGGCATCTGCCAGTATCACCACGGCAACGACAGCGGATGGGATGATGCGACGGCCTTTGATATTGGCTCCCCCAACGAAGCCCCTGACCTTAATGCGCTGCTCATCCTGCAGATGGAGGCACTCGGTGAATTTGCCGGGCGCCTGGGCAAGCTGGACGAAGCAACCGCTTGGCGTAAACGTTCGAAGGAAATGCTGGACCGCTTCATCCAACATAGTTGGCACGAAGGAAGGTTTGCCGCTATGGTCAGTGGGAGCCATGCCTATGATCCTGATAACCAGTGTCTGCTGAGTTACATTCCACTGATACTCGGCAGCCGGTTGCCGGAAGACATCCGGAAGGCAATGATGCGTGACTTAACACGCCAGGGCGGCCTGTTAACAGAATGGGGGCTGGCCAGCGAAGCGGTTGACAGCCCGGAGTACTTATCCCGCGGCTACTGGCGCGGTGCGATCTGGCCGCCTCCCATGTTGATGAGTTTTGGCGAGAACCATGATGCACTTACAGGTGAAATTCATTACGACCCGGCGTATACGTGGTCAGCCAGTGTTTTCCAAATATTCGCACATCTTTATCTGCACGACGGACGCACCACCGGCCTGATTTTTTAGCGCAGTTTTCGCAATCAGTCGTGATGGTTGCGGATGATGGCCTCGCCGTAGTTCACGGCTAATGCGCGCAGCCCCTCTATTGAATTGTGCACATGGTCGATGAAGTAGTCCGGGTTGCCGTTCATGATGCGCTCGTTGTCCACGAGGATCGCGCCGGTCTCTTCCGCCACCTCACGGATGACCGTATTGTAAGCAGCGTGAAATTCAATGTGCTCCGCGTGGGACGGGTAAACGGCAACATCGTTATAGGGCTTATGGGCCATGTGGCGCATAAAATAGGCCTCTGACAATTCGTGCGGCTGCGTGCCGAGGATCACCTTGATGTCCGCCGCCTGCGCCATCTTCACAAAGGTCCGGACATTGCGTCGGAAGATGTCCTTCCCCATTTGAAAAGTGGCCCGATTAAACGGGATCTGCCTGTTGAGTACGGCATCCCGCTCAGCGCGTTTCTGGCGCCGCTGCTCCAGCAGATCCGCGACAAACCAATACAAACGGGAATGCTGGAAGACAACATTATTCCAACTGTAGCGCGCGCTGAAATCCGGCAGCGCATAATAGTCGTTCTGGTACTTGTTCCAGTAGTCGTGCCGGAGGCCGGGGAAGTACAAGACCGTGAGGTCGTTAATGTTATGGCTGAGAATCACCATGTCAGGCTGCCATGAAAGCACGTCCAAAGCGAGCAGGATGATGGAATGGGGCGTGGCGTAGGCGGAGTTGCCGACATTGATGACCTCGATGTTATCGTGTCCGGCGACACTGCGCAGCTTTTGCTGCAGGAGGAGGGGATAATGTTCCCTGCCCACGCGGTGCGCAGTGGTGGATGCGCCAAAGCAGACGATGCGATAGAAGCCCTCCGGCTTTTGAAGCGCGCTCTCGCGCCGCCAGGTGTCGGAGATCATCTTGCCCCCCGGCGTCGTGCGATACGGATCGAAGCCGAAGGTGCGGAAGGGTTTAACTCCCGGGAACGGTTGGGCCAGGATGTTGCCATGCGTCGCGAAGAAGCTTCGTCCCTGTTCACGGCAGTCATGCGTTGAAATCCTTTCCCTTCCAAACCCGAACGCCGGGCAGGCGCAGACCTTGCTAAACCCGCCCCCCCCCCCATATCAAACGCCAGCGCCGCCGGATTACGCACTCCTTCAGGCCACATCTATGTAATCCCCATTTTCTGGTATAGGGGAATCCCTTATTTCAGGTTTGACACGTTTGCAATGATTGATAAAAAATCGCTTTAAAGTCGGCAGGGGGATTTACCAGATGGCACCGGCCTGAAGATGCGCTTTAATGCGGAAAAGTGTGCCAAGACGTGATAAGAAGGTCAAGCTCGGATTGAAAAAAAGTTCAGGCGTCCGTTTCGAGCGCCGAACGTGTTAATCAGAAACTGCCGGAGGGATAGAGGCGGCAGGGCAATGCGTAACGGTGCGTCTGCATATCGCCTCCTGAAAATGAATGGACGGGTAACGCGTCTGTTTTATTATTATAAAGCGTTTCAGAAGGGTATTAAGTGGAGGGCGGTCGGGCAGGCAAACAAAAAGGACTCCGACGCAATGCCGGAGTCCCTTTGCGGACGATCCACAACCTTGGCGTTATCAAGAAGGCTTAAGGCAGAAACCTGAAATCCAGTCTTTCAGACTTCAGCTCTCAAATTCCAGCCGTCTACACTCACTCCACCACCACCGTCACGGAATCAACCAGCATCGGCCCATCAGGGTAATTCAGGATGCCATCCATCTGATCCACGGCGAAATAGAAAATGTATGTGCCGCGAGGCAATGTCATCGCCGGCAGCACCGTCACCGACTCAGGGACGTTCATCAGCGGCCCCTGCAATGCGGGTTGCATGGCCGACAAGTCGTTGGCAGGAAATTCCACCCACTCCATAAGCGCCTTCATGTAATACCAGATTTGCCCATAACTCGGAATGGCCACCACCCACCAGTCGGCATTTATGCCGATATACTCACCGGCGGCCATTGTGACCGTAATGGCAACAGTCTGTCCCTGTCTAACTCTGACCGAGCCGCGTTCGCCGTTGGCGCGGACAGATGGGCCAAGGTCAGGATCGGGATCCGGGGTCTTGGCGGTATAACTTGCGGATTTCACCGCGCTTGGATTCATGCCCGTTTTCCACGCCTTCGCCTTCAGCGTGCCGGGAATGGGCACGGATACTGAAGCACCGGACAACACTGTCGGGCTCAATTCCGTGGGATTACTGCCATCGGTGGTGTAGCGAATCGTGTGGCCATGGTGGTATAATTTGCCGTCAGCGTTACCGGATGCGCCGGCATGGTGGCTGTAGTGGATGATAGCATCGGATCGAAAGACACCCCTAAGTCGGCTTCCGAAGGGTCCACTGTCCAGTGTGAAAACGCCTGCCCGGCGGGTGGCTCGTCTGCCGTCACGGCTACCGCCGTGCCTTCGGCATACTCGCCCCCACCGGTTCCGCTGACTACCGTCAGCGTGTGGGGTTGCAGGGTCCTGGCAAGGCGGAAGCCGTGGTTGTTGTACCGGCTCGACGGGGTGAAGATGCTGCTGCGATACGCGGAACGACAGTACCTCGCGAGGCGGTACCAACCCCCGCCCCGTAACACGCGGCTCGACCCCGACGCCGCGCCTTCAGGATCCGTCACTGTCCCAGGATACATCCCATACCAATCCAAACACCATTCATACACATTCCCGTGCATGTCAAACAATCCCCACTGGTTCGCCAAATATGATCCCACCGTCGCGCTACCCGCGCTAGGATCGCAACTCGAACTATATCCCGAACCGCCGTTATACCAATACCGTCCCACCTCCGACATGTTCGGGCATGAATCAGTCGCCGTCAGGTTTTCCCCACTGTTTAATGCCGTCGTCGTCCCCGCACGACAGGCGTATTCCCATTGCGACTCCGTAGGCAGGTCCAATGTAGTCAAACCCGTCTTGGCCCGCAACTTGCCCATGAACGATTCCGCATGCACCTGGCTCGATGCCGGCCAGTTCGGACTGATCGCGCTGTTGGCGGGGTTCTCCCGGATGTCAAAATAACTCACCTGCTCTACCGGACGGGAATCGCGGTATGTTGTGTTTTCAAAATAACTCGGCCAGGTGCCCATCACCCGTTCCCATTGCTTCTGCGTTACCTCAAACACCCCGATGTAAAAATCCTCGGTCAAGGTCACTTGGTGCTGCGTCTCGTCCTCGTACCGCCCAAGCTCGCCTTCAGGCGAGCCCATGGTGTAGGTTCCGCCCGATATCTTGCGCAGAACGATCTTGGTCGTCTTATGATCCTCCGTCCATCCGCCGCCCGGCACGGCGCTAAGCGTGCTGACCGGATAACTCGATGCCGACGGTCCGCCGGATACGTCTATGACCAGATATGTATCCGCCCACGCCCCCACGGCGGCAAACCCCACCACCAACCCAACAAACAATTTCATCATCAATTTTTGCATTACGACTCCCCTGGTTGGTATGAATTTACACAGAAAACAAGCCAAGGCAATAGCCACCCAAATATTCATTTTTGACTTTCTACTCCGAATCATTAATATCTTGTTTCTCTTTGATTACTTCTATCACTATCAAAACTATTTAAAAGTCTTTGTGATTCACTAACTTCTAGTTTTCCTCTTTGTAAACTATAGCCTAATCCTCCAAAACCTAGATCTATTCTGGTGTTGTGCCTAGACCTAGAACGGTCTCTATCATGGTTCTTATACATGTCAGGGATAAGTACTCCATTTGAGTATTGTCTAGCATGGGGGATCAATTCATAGGGGTTGTTATTATTCGTAGTACTACATCCCAAAAGAATCGTAGCTATACCGGCTATTACAATTCCTGTTAATATTTGTTTTTGCATAATAATCTATGAATATAAGCTGATAAGAACTCGCTTTTTACTTTACTCATGGCGGGCACACGCCTCTTATAATTGACATCTTTTCGCGCTTCATGTTTGGTAGTGTGCAAAATCCGGGTATTAACAAATCACAGCAAAAGGATTCAAGGGACCCCAAAGCGTGGAAAAACGAAGGACTGGATAAAGGCATACAGGATGGCGTAACATAGACATAAATAAGCCTCCAATAGATTTAAACGAATTTTTACGCCTCATGGCTGGATATG
>JAIVGW010000226.1 GCA_020201415.1 Lentisphaerota bacterium | reverse complement strand
ACTCAAGATGGATCGTGGATCATATAGTAACAGCATTGCCGCCATCCTGTTGCGGCGGCAGGTAATTGATGCGGATGCCCTGCAGAAGGCCTCCGAGGCCATCCAGGAAAACGATCAGCGCCTCGAGGAATACCTGGTCGAAAACCAGTTGGTCTCCGAAATCAACATGGTGCTGGCCATGGCGGAATATCTCGAGATGGCTCCAATTACCTTGGCCCATTTCACCCCCGATCCCCAGTTGCTGGAAATGGTGGCACCCGAGCGCCTCAAGTCTCTGATGGCCGTGCCGATCGCCAAAATGGGAAAATTGCTGACGGTGGCCCTGGGGGACCCCTTCAACGTAGCCACCCTGGAGGAATTGCAGACCATCACCAACATGACCATCATGCCGCTGGTGGCTTCGGAAAAAGAGGTTAAGGAACTGCTGCAGAAGCATCTGGAGCAGGCCTCTCCCGACCTGGAAGACATTTTCAAGAACATGATGGACAGTGACGAGGTGGAAGTCGGCCACGAAAAACATGAAGATGTCAGCATTGATGAAATGCTCGAAAGCGCCGAGGGCGCCCCCGTCATCCGCATCGTCAATTCCATTCTGGTCGAAGCCATGCGCCGTCGTGCCAGCGACATCCATATCGAACCCATGGAAAGGACGCTGCGTCTGCGTTACCGGGTGGATGGTGATTTGAGCGAAGTTCCCAGTCCGCCTAAAAGCCTGCAGTCGGCCATTATTTCCCGCATCAAGATAATGTCGGACATGAACATTGCCGAGCGCCGCGTGCCACAGGATGGCCGCTTCAAGATCCGGGCCCTGGCCAAGGAGGTGGATGTGCGCGTGAATCTGCTGCCGATGATTCACGGAGAGAAAGTCGTTATGCGCATTCTTGACAAGAGCAATCTGGCGCCCAGCCTTACGGCGCTGGGACTTGACCAGAAGGCTTATGAGGCCCTGGTCTACGCCATTTCGCAGCCTCATGGTATCATCCTGGTCACCGGGCCCACCGGCAGCGGTAAAACCACCACGCTGTATTCCTGTCTGATGGACTTGAACAAGCCGGATGTCAACATCGTAACGACCGAAGATCCGGTGGAGTACCAGTTGCCGGGCATAAATCAGGTTCAGATCAACGACGATGTCGGTCTGTCCTTCGTCAATGCCCTGCGCGCCATTCTGCGCCAGGATCCGGACATCGTGATGGTCGGTGAAATCCGCGATCAGGACACGGCGGCCATAGCGGTCAAGGCGGCCCTGACCGGCCACCTTGTTTTGAGCACATTGCATACGAATGATGCAGCCGGAGCCATAACGCGCCTGCGCGATATGGGCATTGAGGCCTTCCTGCTGGCATCCTCCATCATCATGACCCAGGCGCAGCGCCTTTACAAAAAATTATGTCCGGCCTGTAAACGCCCCACCAAGATTGCCGCCGATTATCTGCGCATCAACAATCTGGATGCCGCCCTGTTTGATGGATCCAATATTTATTCGTCGGTTGGCTGTCCAAAATGCAACAATACCGGATTCAAGGGCCGGGGTTCACTGATGGAAGTTTTGATGGTGGATGAGAGCATGCGTCAGTTGGTGCTGGCAAATGCCAATGCCGGCGCCATTACCGAAAAAGCCGTGGCCAACGGCATGATGACCCCGCCGCCGCCACAGCGCAATCGTCCTGCCGCCACCACCCGCGTGGCCGGGGCCCGTAAAATCCGTGACAAGGAATTGCCGGCCTTTTCGCGACAGCTTTCAGCCATGCTGCTGGCAGGCATGCCTTTAATTCAATCGTTGGATGCTCTGGAAGATCAGACGTCCGACAAGAATTTCAAGGCGCTGGTGCTGGGCGTGAAGAATTTTCTCCAGGGTGGCGCTTCTTTTGCGGAATCGCTGAGTCATTATCCATCTGTTTTCGATCAACTTTACATCAATATGATCAAAGCCGGCGAGTCCGGCGGACAGTTGGGGGAAACAGCGGCGCGCCTGGCTGGGTTCCTGGAGGACTCGGCCAAGCTGAGGCGCAAGGTGAAATCCGCCATGAGTTATCCGGTGATCGTATTGTGCATCGCGCTGGGCATTGCCACGGCCATGATCCTGTTCATTGTGCCGGTATTTGCTGAAATGTTCGCCGACTTTGGCGCCGACTTGCCGGGGCTGACCCAGTTTATGGTTGATTTAAGCGATATGATGCGCTCATACGGGTTGTATGCCGTGGCCGTAATCGGGGTACTGATCTTCGCTCTGCACAAGTGGGCTTCAACACCGGCCGGCGGCTACCGGTTGGCCCAGTTGGCAATTAATCTGCCCGTGATTGGCGAGCTTAACCGCAAGGTAGCCACCAGTCGATTTGCGCGCACCTTTGCGCAACTGCTTAAAAGCGGGGTGCCCATTTTAAGCGCGCTGGAAATTGTTTCAGGGGCCACCGGCAACAAGGTGTTTGAGAGGGTGGTATTGGATGCCCGGCGCACGGTGGAGCAGGGGGATCCCCTCTCCAGCGCCCTGATTCATAGCCGCTGCTTTCCAAAATTGCTGGTCCACATGATGTCCGCCGGTGAAAAAACCGGCCGTATTGATGAAATGATGCAGAATATCGCTGATTTTTACGATGATGAGGTGGAAACCATGCTGGACGGCCTGACGTCGATGATCGAGCCGTTGCTGATGGTTTTTCTGGGGGTGGTAATTGGCGGCATTGTAATTTCCATGTTCCTGCCGATTTTCAAAATGGGCGAAGTGGTGGGGATGTAAATTGGCCAGACTTTTTAAAAATACAGGGCAGCCATGAGCGATATCCCTCCGGTATCAGGTGTTGGTTGCATCTTTGGCCCCGTCCCGTCGCGGCGTTTGGGGCGCTCGCTGGGCATCGATCTGGTGCCGGCCAAGACCTGCAGTTACGACTGCAGTTATTGCCAGATCGGCCGGACCACGGCGCATACCGTGGAGCGTCGCCGGTGGTGTGATCCGCAGGATATTCTGCGTCAATTGCCTGAGCGGCTGGGCTCCGTCCCCGACTACATCACACTCAGTGGCGCAGGCGAGCCTACGCTTTATGATGGACTGGGAGAACTGATTGCCGGCATCAAAAGTCTGACAGACATTCCGGTGGCTGTAATAACCAATGGCTCGTTGCTGTGGCGCGCGGATGTCCGTGCAGAGCTCATGGGGGCGGATCTGGTAGCGCCGTCCCTGGACGCCGGTGATGCCGCCACTTTCACTGCCATCAACCGTCCCGTGGCGGAACTTGATTTTGCGCGCATGGTGCGGGGGTTGATTGAGTTTCGGCGTCAGTACGACGGTAAATATTGGCTGGAAATCTTTCTCAGGTCTGGGCATCGCTGCCGGGCGGGCGCAGGAACTCTTGCAATTGCTTCAGCAGCAGGGGCTGATCCGCTCCATCCTCCAGGGAGGGCGCACCTATTACATGGCAATCGAAAATCAAATTACACCGCCATGACCGCCGCCATGCCCGATCATTATGTTGTGCTGCTCAAGACCATGGTCATGTTTCTAGTCATGGCAATCGGATGGGCTGCCCGGCGCCGGGCCTATATAACCACTGCAACCACGCAGGTCATGAGCCGACTGGTGGTTGATATTGTTTTTCCATGCCTGGTCTTCACGCAATTACTGCGCACCGTCAATCCTGGCAGCTTACGGCAGGCTTGGTATGTGCCGCTTTTAGGGGTCGGCGTTATTCTTCTGGCGGCGCTGGTGGCCGTCATCCTGCTGGCGCCCCTGCGGCGTTCAGCGCCCCTGTCCAGCATGGTGTTTCTAGCCGCATTACCCAATTGGATATTTCTGCCGTTGCCGATTGCATCCGCGCTTTATGGCGACATGGGGGTGCGTGATGTGCTGCTGGTCAATGTGGGCGCGCAGTTGGCTCTATGGTCGCTGGGAGTCTGGATACTCCGGGGGGCGCGGCCGGATATCAAATCCTTGCGCAACTTGTTGAAAAATCCCGGTCTTTTGGCCACAGCTGGCGGCATTCTGCTGGCCATCTGGCTGCCTGGGGCGCGCGAACTTCAGAGTCTGCCGCAGGGTGTCGGCGGGGGCGGCCATTTTGCGGCGGCAGTCATGGTGCAAACCATGGCCATGCTGGGGGAGTTGACCATACCTCTTGCGTTGCTGATTACGGGTGCTCAACTGGGGGGCTTGCGGGCCGGCCGGCCGCACGGCGCCGAAGCATTGATCGGTGTGACGCTGGTGCGTCTGCTGGCGGCTCCGGCCGCCACCGTGGCCTGCATGCGGTTGTTGGCGTGCCTGGGTCTGGTGGTGCCTGATGCAACACGCATTACCATTTACCTCATTGCCTGTATGCCGGTAGCCATCAGCGCCAGCATAATGACCGATCGTTACGGGGGCGACAACCTGTTAAGCGCTCGTGCTGTTTTCCTTTCCACTCTTTGTAGTATATTAACCGTGCCGGCCTTTTACTGGCTGGTGCGCACAGGAGGATTTTAACATGTTGCTGGAGCCCTGGCAATGGCTGATTGCATTGGTGGCAGCCCTGCTGGTGGGGTTTTCCAAGACGGGACTGCCCGGCATGGGCATTCTGGCCGTCGCGCTGCTGGCGGAGGTGTTTCCGGCGCGCCAGGCTGTTGGCGCCATTCTGCCGTTGTTGATTCTGGGCGACTTGTTTGCCGTGCGCTACTACCACAAGAACACCCAATGGGCGCGGCTCTGGGAACTGTTTCCCTGTGTTCTGGGGGGCATGGCCGCAGGATTTGTTTTTCTGTTTTACGTGCGCGGCGCTCACTTCAAGCCGTTTTTAGGGGGCTTGATTCTGTTGCTGAGCCTGCTGGAAATGCTGCGTGCCCGGCAGGGCTGGCATCAATTCCCCCACCGGCCGTGGTTTACCGTCATCACCGGCTTACTGGCAGGATTTGCCACCACGGTGGGTAATGTGGCCGGCCCCATCATGAACATATACCTGATGGCCAAAGGGCTGGACAAATTGCATTTTATGGGCACTCTTGCCTGGTATTTTTTTATTTTCAACTGTTTGAAACTACCGTTATATTTTGGATTGGGAATGATCAACCGGCAGACACTGATTTTTGATCTGTTGGCCGCGCCCATGGTGGTCGTGGGCGCCTTGTTGGGGCGCTGGATTCTGCACCGGATTTCACTGGTATGGTTCCGGCGCCTGGTAATGTTGCTGGCGGTGGCGGCGGCTATGCGCCTGCTGTGCGGATAATCATACAATGGCCGAAGGTGAAACAGTTAAGGTGGCGACCAGTCCGGTTCCGGCATTTCTGCTGGCCCGCGGATTTGCCCTGCTTTTCTGGGGGCTGCTGGTCACCACGGTTTTGCTGTGTGCGGATGCCTTTCTGGTGTTCAATACCTGGAATCTGAGTCTGCCGGGATATGTTTTCGGGTCCATGCTGACAGGGTGGGGCGTGTTGTGTCTCTACGAACATCTGGAGTGGCGCAACGGTGATCTGCGGACAGCAGCTATGTTGCTGCTGCTGGTGGCCATGCAGCTTTATCTGGCGCCTTTCATCATCTGGCGCAACCGGCAGCCACTGGAGATATTTTTCTGGGGAAATTACCTGGCGCTGCTGATTGTCATGCTTTTGACCATGATATTTTGCATGATGCTGGGAATGCAGGTGCTCGGGAGTCTTGACCGGCCGCGGCGACGCGGGTGGCTGGCGGCGATTTTCATCACACTGCTGGTGCTGTGTATTGGCTTCGTGGCCTGGATAGCCTGGGATATCTTCCGTGCCCTGACCCAGCCGTCGGGTTTACTTCTGACCTGGCGTTTAATGCTGGGCAACCACTGGTGCCTGGCAGCCTTGCTGCTGGGGCCGGCGGGTTTGACTATGGGGGGGTGCCTGTTGGTGCATGATGCGGTTACGAAACAAATGCTGCAGTCTTCCACCTGACTGCCCGATCTAGGGGATAATTAATCATGAACTTATTAAGGCAAATGTTGGTGGTCGCATGGCACACATGGCGTTCGGTGATCCGCCGTCCCATTGTGCCGGTGTTGACCATCAGCGGACTGTTGATCATGGCCGGATTGCCCTGCCTGGTGGTTTTCAGCCTTGGCGATGAGAACCGCTTGGTGCGCGACGGGGTGCTGGCCTTGTTGTTGCTAAATGGCGCGTTGGTCTCAGTGGCGGCCTCAGCCACTGTATTTTACCGGGCGGCCCCGGGCGATGACCTCGCCTTGATAATTTGCAAGCCGGTCAGTCGACCGGCTTTGCCGGCGGGGCGCTACCTGGGTCTGCTGTTTGTGGCTGTCTGGTTCATGCTGATCTCGTTGCCGGCCGCCCAGCTGGCAGAAAGGGCGTCCCTGCCTGTTTTTTCAGTGGAACTGCCGGTGGTGGGTTTGGTGGCGGCCGCGCCGCTGGCGGCCCTCTTGTGGGCCGCCGCAAACAACTTCAGGCGACGGTCATCCTTTATCGAAGCTGTGGCGTTGGCCTTGCTGCCGGCCATGGTTATCGCTTTCCTGATCGCTCTGTTCCTGCCGGTTCCGGAAATGTCTGCTGTCTGTTCTTGCGGAGCGCACCATGCCGCCAGCATGACTGATACTTGCATGTGGCGCATGTTGCCGGCAGGCGCCCTGATCCTATTGGCCCTGATGCTGTTGACGGCCTGGGTGGTCTGCTGGATGGTGCGTGTTTCGATGCCGCTGGCGCTCAGCGGTTTGTTTGTGATTCTGGCGGCCGGATTACTCTCGGAGTACCTGCTGGCGCGCTGGAGCGGCAGCCGCCTGACGGAGGTCCTGCTGCGTCTGCTGCCCCACTGGCAGGATTATTGGATGGCGGATGCGCTGGCCCACGGCGGCGTTATCGCCTGGTCTTACGTGGGATGGATGCTGGGATACACGGCGCTATACTGTGCCGCCCTGATCTGCCTGGCTGCCGGCCTCTTTGTCAATGTAGAGCCGCGATGATGGAGCATGAGGGCCACGTGACGAAACATATCCAAAACCAGCATGATGAGGATTACATGCGCCAGGCGTTGCGCCAGGCGCAGATGGCGGCGGACGCCGGCGACGTCCCGGTAGGCGCAATCATAGTGCTGGACGGGCGGATTATCGGCCGGGCGCATAATCAGGTTGAATTGCTGAAGGATCCCACGGCACATGCCGAAATGATTGCCATAACCCAGGCTGCGGCCGCCCTGGGCGATTGGCGGTTGAACGAGGCCGCCCTCTATGTCACCAAGGAGCCCTGTGCCATGTGCAGTGGCGCCATCGTTCTGGCGCGGATTACCCGGGTAGTGTTCGGCGCGAGCGATCCACAGGTTCCTTTCAACGCCACAGGCGTGAATATCCGCGGAGGCGTCCTGGCGGACGAATGCGCCGCTATGCTGCAGGAATTCTTCCGGCAATTGCGGCGCCATTCCCCTTACAAAGGCAAGGGGCCCGGTGATCTGGCTTGACAGAGCTGTCATACTGAATATGATGATTGTTTTTCCTGAATGCTGAATACGGAGGATTTTGATGGCAGCTTATGATTTGACACCTGTGGATGTGCCGTTTGTAAACACCAAGCATCGCACAATAAAAACCAGAATTCCCGTGCCGGAATCTCTGCCGGTTTTTGAAGCCTTGCGGCGCAGCGAGCCACAGTCGATGATGGGGCAGCCTCCCGTCGTCTGGCACAAGGCTGATGATATTACCGTCAGCGACCGCTGGGGTAATCGCTGGATTGACTGGTCTTCCGGGGTGCTGATCAGTAATGTCGGACACGGTCATCCTGAGATCAAGGCCGCTCTCGAGGCCATTATCAATCAGGGACTGCTGGCGACTTACGTTTTTGTGCACGAACAGCGCGCCGAACTTACCGCGGCCTTGCAAGCCTTGGCGCCGGATCCGGACAACTACACTGTTTTTCTCCTGAGCGTCGGCAGTGAAGCTACCGAGAATTGCATCAAACTGGCCAAGACCTACGCTCTTGAAAAACACGGTCCGCAAAAACGCTATTTTGTGACTTTCCAAAACGCCTTCCACGGCCGCACTATGGGGTCGCAACAAGCCGGCGGCATGGAAAAACTCAAAAAGTGGATTGGAGAATGCGATCCGACTTTTATCCAGGCGCCTTTCCCCGACGGATTCAAGAACGAGGATGTTTCGTTCGATCTGTTCCTCAGGACATTGAGTGAACACAATATCAAACCCCGGGACATTGCCGGGGTCATGACTGAGAGTTACCAGGGGGTAGGACCCGATTTCATGCCGGTGGAATACGCCCAAAAGCTCGAGGCCTTTTGCCGTGAGCATGATATTGTGATGTGTTTTGACGAAGTGCAGGCTGGTTTCGGCCGCACCGGCAAGATGTTTTGTTTCCAGCATTACGGCGTAACGCCCGACCTGATCGCCTGCGGCAAGGGGATTTCATCATCCTTGCCCCTGGCCGCGGTCATCGGACGGCGTGATATCCAGGGGCTGTATGCGCCCGGTTCAATGACTTCGACCCATTCGGGATCACCGTTGGCGGTGGCGGCCGCTGTGGCCAACCTGAAAATACTGCAGCGCGATCATCTGGCTGATAATGCCGCGGCCATGGGGGAAATCCTGATGCCTGAATTGCAGCGCATTAGCGATAAATATCCTGATGTGCTCGCGTGTGTGCATGGCAAAGGTCTGGTGGCGGGGATCCAGGTGGTACGGACGGGTACCAAGACACCCGATCCTGAGCTGGCGCAGAAAATCAACCTGGCCTGCCTCCAGAAAGGTCTGCTGATGTTCGCGCCGGTGGGTATCGGCGGCGAGTGTCTCAAAATAGCCCCGCCCCTGACCATTACCGAAGAACCCCTGCGTGAATCGATCCAGGTCTTTGAAGAAGCCATTGACCAGGTGCTGGGACAACGCTGAGATCAACCGAAGTGGCCGGTTGATCCGGCAAGGAGCATACAATGGACAAATCCAAAATACGTGAAGTGGTGGAGGAGACGGTGCGCCGGACCGCCATAACCGATATTCACACGCATACCTTCGACCCCGCCATGGGTGGCCTGCTGCTCTGGGGTATCGACGAGTTGCTGACTTATCATTACCTGGTGGCAGAAGTGTTTCGCGCGCGACCGGACATGGCCTACAGTGACTTCATGTCCATGGCCAAGCCGGCCCAGGCGGATATCATCTGGGATGAGCTGTTTGTCAAACGCTCCCCTGTTTCTGAAGCCTGTCGCGGTGTGGTGACAGTACTGCATAGTCTGGGTCTGGATACGGGATCACGCGACCTGCGGGCCTACCGTGCTTATTTTTCTGGGCAGAACGTCCGGGATTATGTTGAGCGTGTTTTCGAAACGGCCGGCATCCGCAAGGTGTATATGACCAATGATCCCATGGATCCGGCGGAAGGACCGCTCTGGGAGAAGGGTTTTGACCGTGATTCGCGGTTTCTGGGCGTTCTGCGCCTGGACAGCGCGCTGATCAACTGGCCGGAAGGAGCGGCGCGATTACAACGGATGGGTTATCGGGTCGACAGTTCCCTTTCCGGCTCCACGATCAAGGAATTGCGCCGTTATTTGAACGAATGGTGCGACAAGATCGACGCGCGCTACATGGCCATCAGCATGCCGCCTGAGTTCCGTTATCCGGACGTGGAATCCAGCCTGACCACCCTCATGATCAAAGCGGTGGTGCCGGTGGCCCGGGAACGCAATATTCCGGTAGCCATGATGATTGGTGTACGCAAGCTGGTCAACCCGGAATTGACTCTGGCCGGCGACTCGGTGGGATGTGCGGATGTGGCCACGGTGGAGGCTCTGGCCAGGGATTTCGGCGATGTGAGGTTTATGGTGACCATGCTGGCCCGGGAAAACATGCATGCTTTGTGCGTGGCGGCCCGCAAGTTCAAGAACATGTTGCCGTTCGGTTGCTGGTGGTTCCTGAATAATCCTTCGCTGGTGCGCGAAATCACTGCCATGCGTCTGGAATTACTGGGCTTGTCATGCATACCCCAGCATTCCGATTCACGCGTGCTGGACCAGTTGATCTACAAATGGACGCATTCCCGGCAGATTATCGGTGAGGTGCTGGGCGGGAAATACGCTGATCTGGCCCGTTCCGGCTGGGTGGCATCGCGCCAGGAGATCGAGCGCGATGTCAATCTTCTGTTCGATGGGCGCAGTATTGAGTAAGGGACCTGACGACCTGGCGTAATACATGGTAATCGTTCAGTTGTTCCAGGGCATTTTCCATCAAGCGCAGCGCGGGTGGGATGAACCGTAAGAAACGGTCGGTTGCGGGGTTGGCCCCCAGACGTCCGTATGCTCCCAGCGCCTGAGCCAGGCGTTCTACAGCCGCGTGCCGCAGCAAGTCCGCCGGTATGCGTTGCCCGGGAGCCGCCATGTCGTTGTATGCCCGCAGCAGGCGGTCGATGGCCGGTTCCGCAAGTTCCAGATAAGGGTCGTACAGGAGCGAGGCCAGGTCATAGGACGCGGCCCCCATGCGCATACCCTGAAAATCAATGAAATAAGCGCGGTCGTGTCTTATCAGGATATTGCTGGACTGCAGATCGCGATGGATCAGGCACTGTCGGCTCTGCGCCAGCAGTTCCGCGGTTTGTGCCAACTCCGCTATGATGCGCGCCGCCGTGCGCGCCGGGCAATGTTTCCGGAGAAACCAGTGCCGGAATAATTCCCGTTCCCAGCGGTAAAGCGCCGAGCCGAAACCCGGCTCCAGCCGCGCCCGTTGCAACTTGACCAGTCTTGTGCCCTGTATGTGCATGCGCCGCATGTTTGCCATGGCGTTCCACAGCAGCCGGTGACGGGTGGCAGTGTTCGCGCGGTCCGCAAGCAATTCAAGAGAATCAGCTCCCAGATCTTCAAGCAGCACCAGGCCCAGACGCGGTTCATCCAGGATGATGGATGGCACATCCACGCCGGCTGACTGCAACAATGCCGTATGGGCTGGGTAACGCGAATTTTCCGGGCGTTCCCTCCGGTATGCCATCATTATGACACTGCGGCAGGCGCAACACAGGCGCGTGAACACCCTTGCCGAACCGCGCGGCTCCAGCGGCACCACCGTAGTCTTTTCCCTTGACCACCCCAGTCGTGACAGGGCCGTGTCCAGAACCGGTTCATGCGGCAAATAAACTGCCAGCACAGCGCAGTTGGGGACATGATGCCGGGGGCGGGTGCCGCGTCCCAGGATGACGTTGTGGGCCCGCAGTTCCGCGCCGGCCCGGCTGCCTGGCCAGGCAACCAGATTGCAAAGGTCAGCTCGCCGCGCCAGCGTGGCGCCGGCCCCCGCGATCACCCCGCGAGATCCGCGTCTGGCGTGGGGCCTGGTTTCAGCATGGGCCGCCAGGTAACCTTGCGGAGTACCCAAATCATTCCAATATGATCCTGGAACAGTGACCCCTGCCAGGCTTGCCCCATGCCGTATTGCCGATTCATAGGCCTGAATGATCGATGCCGGACCTTGCGGCGGAAGGTATCGCAGTATCCCCGGTTGCAGCAGATGCAGACCGCTGAAGGTCATGGCTGAGGTCCGGTTAGAGGAATGAAAGTCAACAACCAACCCGTCCCGTACCGCCACAGTGCAGGGGCCGCGGTCGGGTACCATCCACAATGCCGCCAGCGCCTGATGCTTCCGCAGGGAGGTTAACAGGGGCCGGGGATCAACCTGAAAGACGATATCAGCGTTGACCAGCCAGAAAGGGGCATCATTTAGAAACCATGCGGCATGTCTCAAAGCGCCGCCTGTGCCAAGGAGCTCCGGTTCGTAAGATAAATTCACCCGTAATCCACGCACCGGTTGCCTGAGCAGATGGGAAAAAATCGCATCGGGCATGTAATGCAGATTGATCAACACATCCGAAACCCCCCAGCTGCTCATGGTCGTCAGAACTCGATTCAAAAGCGGTTCTCCCCAGAGAGGCATCAGAGGTTTGGGTGTGTCAAATGAAAGTGGACGCAAGCGGGTGCCCAGACCGGCGGACAGTATCACCG
>JAIVGW010000411.1 GCA_020201415.1 Lentisphaerota bacterium | reverse complement strand
CCAGCCTGACCCGCCAGGCGGGTGGGTTTTCCTTCAGGATCATGCCGGAAGAAATTGATGCCGGATCCACCGGCGGACTGTTCGATGGGCAACCCATCGGGATCCATCAAATGATTGCGTACCTGGAGGACGGGCCTGAGCCCGATCTGACGCCGGGAGAGCCCTACGTGACGCTGAGCGAGCCGGGCATCTATGAATTATCGTTGACAGTGATCAACAATGCGGGTGGCACGGTGACTTCGTCAGTCAACTGCGTGGTGACGCTGGAGGCGTTGCCGCCGTCACCGGTCGGCACGCGGCATGTGGCGATCCATAATATGCATCCGATGCCGCCCTACACCAACTGGTACACGGCGGCGACCTCAATCCAGTCCGCCGTTGATTATGCCGAGACGAACGACCTGGTGCTGGTGGCGGCGGGACGCTATCTGGCGCCGACCAACGCCGTGGAAAACGCCGGGACCAACGTCGTTTATATTGATAAGCCGCTGATTTTGCGGGCGATTGATGGGCGCGAGGTGACCGTGATCGATGGGGAGGGCGTCAACCGTGGATTGTACATTAATAATACCGGCGGGGGTGACAATATATTTGAGGTGACTGGGTTCACCATCACCAATGGCTTCACCACGTCCTACGGCGCCGGGCTGCGCATGCGGCATAATACCACTGCCGGAACGGCCATGGTGTATAATTGTTCCATATCCGGCAACTATGCTGAAAATACTGGCGGCGGCGTCTATTCCGTGGCTAATTCCGGGACAACTTTCCTGACAGTGTTTTCCAACTGTGTGGTTGCGGGCAACACAGTGCCTGCTACCGATGGTGGCGGACTGTATGTGGTTTACGGGCTCCTGGTGTTAGCCGACTGTGAAGTTAGTGAAAATCAAATCAATTCTGGCGCTTACGCCGGCGCCGGGATGTATGCCGCCCATTTAACAGAAGGTTCGTTGGTGCGTGATTGTGTGTTTGACAACAATAATGGCGCTGGTCGTGCTGGTGGGTTGGGGGTTTACGGCGGGCTGTCAATCGATCATACCGTATTTTCCAATAATAAAGGTGGCTACGGCGCTGGAGTTGGATGTAACGCATCCGCTGTAAATCCCTGGCGTGTTTCGATCAGTAATTCGTTGTTTTACGGCAATGTCGGCGCTCGCGGCGGGGCGCTGGATGTATATAGCGGATTGGGCGTCACAATCGAATCCAGCACTATTGTCAGTAATCGTTCCACATCTTCCGGCGAAAGCGCCGGTGGCGTCCTGGCGCGTTCCGGGACCACCATGATCCGTAATTCCATTGTCTATCATAACCTTGGGGCACGCGATGATCTGATGGCCTCTGGCGCCGGCAATGTTCTCACTCTGACCAATGTCTGCGCCACGACCAATAATACCGCCGCCGGCGGCACTTTGATTGTCAATACTCTCATTACCGATCCGCCGTTATTTGTGGGTTTCGATGCACAAAATTATCATCTGGCGACCAATTCTCCCTGCCGGGATGCCGGGTTGTATCAGGCCTGGATGGACACGGGCACGGACCTGGACGGCAACCCGCGCATCATGCAGGGCATTGTGGATATCGGCTGTTACGAGCGGCCTGACTTCTCCATGGCGGTCGATCACCTGACCCTGACTAACCAGATGTTTGCCGGCAATATTTTCACAAATCTGTCGGTGGAGATCACGGCGTCCGGAGCGTTCCCTAATGCGGCGGGCTTCACGATCCAGACCCAGCCGCCGGCGACATCCTGGCTGCGTACGGTTTCCACCAACGAGACTATCTCGCCGCCATTCCCGGCATCCGTCACGGTGGACCTCATTTCCGATGCCGGTGAGCTGGCGCCGGGAAGCCACACGGGCATCGTTGGCGTGGCGGTGACCAACGCCGGATTGAGTAATTACGACTATAACTGGTCGAACGATGTGACGGTGACACTGAATCTGGCCGGGCTGTCTGCATCTCCGAATACACTGAGCAATGTAGTGGTGCAGGGGCAGGATGCGGCGCAGCAGTCTTTTGAGGTGATCAGCTCCGGCATCGGCGAGTTCCGCTATACCATCACTCCCTCCACCAACTGGGTGACGGCGACGCCGGACACAGGCGTGATGACTGATGCGATGACCAACCCGGTAACACTGAACTACAGCACGGCCGGGTTGGCCCTGGGGCGGCATACGGCGATCCTGGAGCTGGCCTCGACCAACTGGGGCGGCGCGACCCAATATGTGGATATCGTGCTCGATGTGGTGGGGCTGGCGATAAAGCCGGTGTCGATCAGCAACCAGGTGTTCCTCGGGTACGGCATGGCCGACCGGACG
>JAIVGW010000410.1:3849-6185 GCA_020201415.1 Lentisphaerota bacterium | reverse complement strand
ATTTATATCCATGCAGAGCCCGTCGGATCAGGAAATCGCTTTCAAGCGTTGCCTGGCGCTCCAATTCGCGGTCGTGGTCAAGTCGGATTTCATATTGCTCGAGCGCGGATCTCAACGCATCCTGGAATCGAGTTGCAAATTCCGGCAGCGGGTCCGCCAGCACGGCGCGCGCCTCGTCGGCTGCTGCCGCCAAACGCGCGCGGATTTCCTCGGCCGGTTCGAAACGGATTGCGTACAAGTCGGCGTCGCGAAGTTGTACCCGCAGCCGCACCGGTCGTCCGGCCAGTGTGGAGAGGTCCGCGCCGTCGCGCCAGGACACTAGATGCTCGATCGCGTTGCCGAAAAGCGTCTCGCTATCGGCTAGGGTAAAGCCTGGAACGGGGTCGCCGGCTGCATCAGCCAGTTCAAAGCGCATTGCGCCGGCGGCTGAGGTCTGGTAGTTGACCACCAGCCGGTCGCCGGAAAAAATCAGAGGCCGCGTGAGCAACTCACCGCCGGCGCTGCCTGCGTGGACTGAAGCAAACCCGTCCACCCGGATGGTGCCCCGGCGGAACCGCATGCCTGCATGCCGGTAGTGTTCTGTCCAATACAGCGAGAGTTCCGTCGGTGATGTCCGGACCAGTCCCCAGGCCGGATAGTGGTTGCGGTCGGTCCAGACTTCGGGATCCGGTCCCGGACGAATAAAGGATTCCGGCCAGCGTTGGAAGCGTACCCCGTCACGACTGCTCATCAGCACCACATCGTTGATGCCACTGTTCGGATGCGCGGCGATCTTCTTGCGCCCCGTCACGTAGCGGTTGGGCAGGCCGATAAAGATATGCGGAGCACGGTCGTAGGGCCGGATGCCGTTGGTGTATAAGTGTTCCTTACGGTCGTCGTCGTATTCGACCGGCAGCGTTGCGGTCCAGTTGACCAGGTCCGGCGAGGTGGCGTACCGTATGCAACGATGGGGACGGAACAAACGCAGGTAGGCGACATAGCGTTCGCGGACCGGATCCCAGAAGGCCAGGTTTTGCGTATCGCTGGCCGGTTTGGTATCCTCGTCGCCATGGGTAATATTCGGGTTTTCTTCCAGCATGCGCCAGTCGATGCCGTCGGGTGAGGCGTAAAAGCGCATTCCGCCAGGACCGCGGGCAAAAGCCTTGTAGCGTGCGTCGGGGGCGGACTCCGGGTTAGTGTCGATGAACGGTGTAAAGTGGTGGCCGGCCGTACCGAATTGTGGCAGGAGGTTATTGTCGGTCGATCCTTCGAATTCCACGATCCCGAGTTTGGGCCGCCGGAAATTGATACCGTCATTACTTTCGATCACCGCCGGTGTCTGCCGCCGAAATCGCGGACTGGCGTTGTAGTAGATGCGGACCAGTTCTCCATCCTGCACCACCGCAAGGTAGCCACTGGTTTTGCCTTCCCAGGGTTTTTCGAGGGCATGCACGACTTCCCGGTGCTCCGGACGGTGCATACGTCGCGAAGCGTCACCCGTCAATGACTCGATCATAAAATCGTCAATGAACAATTCCAGTCGCGAATCAATCTTATAAGGCGTTTCCCCTTCTGTTTGCGTAACTGAATTAGCGCCAGCGACAAAAATGCCAACCGTCATCCACAAGCCCAATGAAAGAAATCCGGTGGTTAACATGGACAAACTGATACAATTATTTTTTTTCATATTTCCTTTCCTTGTTGTGCAATCCGTAAAAAAACTTCACACCAGTTTGGCGAACTTCAAAATATTATGAAACCCGCCGCCCGTGGGTGAAAAGGCGGAAAGTTCGCTCGCCTGTTTCGAATCCCGGATTCTTTGCCGGCAAATGTTGAAAAACCAGGGGGTTGCCTCTGAGGGTGGCGGTCCGCTGATCCCGCGCAGGGGATCATTCGAATTTGGATTGAACGGTATCCTGGCCTCCAGGCTCCAGATGCCAGACTCCGTGTCCACATGCACGGCAATCACCGCTTGAGCATCCCAACACCGTGGATCGTTGCCCACGTCGGCGCCGCGGTTACTTTCGAACGTTGATCCCATGGGATTCACGGCAATCTGGTAGTAGGAATGGTCCGGCGTTTCAAGCAGAATTTCGACTAGATCCCCATTCCAGAGATTCAGATTGTCACGGGGTTGCGTGATCGCGTTGAGCGTTTCGCCCGGCGCGTCGAAGCATTTTACGCCAACGTACAGGTGGTTGTCCCGGACTCCGATTTTGAACATGGCGGGATATTGAGACTCGCCACCGTGCTTGATTTCCCTGAGCGATCCGGGCAGATCCCGCCAGAAGTCCTCGTCCAGCCGGCCGTCCACCTTGATTTCGCCCGGGGCCTGGGCTGACTGGTAGATCGGCGGG
>JAIVGW010000410.1:0-3746 GCA_020201415.1 Lentisphaerota bacterium | reverse complement strand
TCTTGATAATCGGCGCGCTGTGGATGCCGCGCATGTCTGGCGCGTGCCGCGCGTAATGCTCGACAAGCGCCTTCATCTCGTTGGCGGCAGGGCCGTAGAATTTTTGGTAATACGCGGCGCACAGATCTGTTTTCGGATCAAACGCATCGGGGGTGTTCCAGGTGACTGGTGCCTGTGGAACGACATCGGCCGGGCTGGCGCCGTTTATCGTATAATGCGCTTGGGCACGCCCCTCTGCGGGAATGGCATGCTTCCGGTCCCGGCAGGCGCCGCCCATCCGGCGGAAGTTCAGAATGCGGTGGAAGGTCAGGTAAGTGGCGTTGTGGCAGTTGGTGGCGCCGGCGAAAGCCGTCCGGACCACGGCGATGATATCGTCGCTCTCAAACTGCCAGTCCGCGTACTGGAATCCCACATTGCGCACGTCCGGATGGTACAGCGCGACGGCTTCGATGGTCCAGTTCCGCAGGTCGGCTGATGAGGTCAGCGCCAGCGTGTTGCGCATGCGCTCCACGTTCAGCGCCTTCGGCGGCATGTCCTGCTCCTGCGCCCAGTTGGCCAGCGCCCAGTAGCGGCCCGATACCGGATCGTGGCGGACGGTGAACTTCTTGCAACCGCCCGGGAACCGGATGAAGTCCCGGGCCGGATCGAACGCCAGCGTGCGGCCGTCCGGCGTCAAACGGACCATGGCCGCCATGCCGCCGCGCAGAACTTCGTCCACGCGGATGATGACAACCAGGTTGTCGTCGGGTGCGACCACGACGTTACCCTCGCGCCAGCCCAGGTAAGGGGGCTCACCCGGCCAGCGGACGTGTTCGCTGGCGCGCCAGTTATCGGCGTGCAGCAGGTCGGCCACGAGGGGCGCCGACATGACGAACACCTCATTGTCTGCCAGCTTTCCGCCCTCGTTTTTCCATTCATAGGCCCGCCACAGGCGGCCTTGCCATTCCACCACCGGCACAGGAGCGCAGTGGTGGTGGCCGCCTGTGCGCAGCAGGCCGGTGTGTTCGTCACGAGGCGTTGTCCAGGTGCGGCCGCCATCGTCGGATCGACGAATGGCCACGCCGCCGCCCGGACCGTTCGTGCCCATGGTGTAGAGCACGCCGTCATGGACAAACAGGCCGGACCACCATTGCCCGCGGAGTGAGCACAACTTTTCCCAGTGTAGTCCGCGGTCGGTCGACCGGAACACGAGGGTTGTGTCCTTGTTCGTTCCTGGCCCGAAAAAATCGTGTGAGGCAACGTAGCTGCCGTCGGGCAGTACGGCAATGCTGGGGCTGCCGACATAGACACGGGCGAAATCAGGGCTTTTGTTGACGACGCCCCCCGGCGGTGTTGCTTGGTGTTGGTCGGGCATGATCTATCCTTTCGCGTTATCTCCAGGTTTGCATGAACATCCTGGAGATTTCCTTGCAAGGGTGAACGCCGCCTAATCTTCCGGAAGCTCCTCATTGATAATCCCTGCCGCGAAGAGCAGAGCGTTCACGAACATCCGGTCAGTACCCAGGTCCCCGGAAGTCAGACTGATCGACTTTCCTGCCGCTCCGATCCCTCCGCCCAGCGGGTGGGGACCGAAGAGCACCAGACGCCCCTCGCCCTGGCGTCCCACCACGATGGCGCCCGCGGGGTTGTCGGAGTCCTGCGGTACGGGATAGGTGCCGATCACCCGGCTGTTGTCGTCCAGCGGAAACATGATCGGTCCATTACCGTGGTGCATTGTGACCCGCTGGCCGTAGCCTTCCGTAACTGGATGGGGCGTCAAAGTGATGGGGAACAGGGCGGTGCCGTAAAACGTGTGGCTGCGGATATTCAGCAGCCGGGGCCGCATGCGTTGGATGGCGGTATAGGCCCCGGCGCAGGAGCCTACGTAACCGCCACCGTTCTTGACGTAGTCGAAGATGACCTGTTGCTGTTCACTGTCGATCTGGTAGCCCGCGCCCTGCGGAAAATAGATCACGCGGAATTGACTCAGGTCAAGCTCGCCCACCTCTTCGGGGCGGATGCCCCGGGCAGTGCGTCAACGCTGATTTCCAGTGGGCCGGCGCCTCCCAAGGCAATGGTAGTTAACGCTGTTGGCGGAGGGGTGTAGCCATAGGCCCGCCCGCCGCTGCCATTGATATAAAGCCGCGTGAGCGCACGGGGTTCAAGCGTGCTGTCCCAGGTCAACAGCAAATGCACCCATTCACCCTGCGCAATGGATCTGGATCCGGTTTGCGCGAACAGGCTGTCCTGCAAGCGAAACCGCCAGGAAGGACCAACGGGAACGTAGTAAAATTCCAAATCTTGCGCGTCCCCGCCGCTGATTCTCAAAATCGTGCGGGCCGGCGACTTGGCATCCTGGGGGAAATCGGCGCGGAAGCACAACTCAAGACTGCCGGCCTCCGCCGGCAATCCGGCCGGCAGGGCGTAGACGATCCGCTCGTCATCGGTCAAGCGCAACGCCCGCCCGCCCTGTCCGTCGACAAACCCGACGGCGGTGGCTTCCACCGGCGCAATGTTTGATCCACCCGACTGGGCGACCGGCGGGTCATCAAATTCGGCGTGAAACACCACCAGGTCTGCTTTCGTCGGTGGCGAAAGCAGACAGGCTGACAGCGTTATCAGGCAAAGGATGGAATTTTGTTCAGCAATCATAAGTCGTTTGCCTCCAAATCATGCATAAGGGGATCTTAATTTTTCAGCCAGGCGCGGTTAAAACGGTAGTGAAGTCCACTGGAAATCAAGTGGATCACACCGTCCGGGGTCTGGGTCGCGGCGAGATAGCCTTCCGGTTCGGCGCTGTCGAATGAACATGTAAATTTGCCGGTATGGCCGTATCCGTTGTACGTGCCGCGGCCGGGTGTCAGCAGTTTTCGAACGGGCCAGGTAGCGCCTTCATCACAGGACAGCGCGGCATACATTCCATAGCCGGTGAATGCCCTGCCGTTGCCGTCCTCGAACGTCATGCCCTGCCACTGTTCACGGGGTATTTTGTGGCAGGCATCCGTGAAGGACACCAGCAGGATAGGGCCCTCCCGCAGACGCATTAATACCAGGCGCTGCGCGTTGCTGATCGGCGGAAACGGTCCGGCACGATAGGACCAGGTCTTGCCCTGATCTTCCGAGATGCTGATGGGCATGCGGCCATTGATCTCCTGCGCACGGCCGCAGGCAAGCAGCCGGCCGTCATTGAGTCCGACCACTCCCGCGTGGATGCCGCGGATATCGCCGCCGGGGTCGTTCCAGTTTTTTCCGCCGTCACGGCTGATGTGCAGGGCGGTCGGACCTTTGCCGCCGGGTGTGCCGTCGCAGGGCTGCAACCAGAGACCGCCGGGCGTGATGCTGGTTCCGGCGATCACCTGGTTGCGCCGGCTGTAGCGCGCGTCGGCGGTTAGCGGACGGGGAGTCGTCCACGTTACGCCGTTGTCGCGGCTGGCGCGCGCCAGGGCGACAAGGTTTTCCCAGCCCGTGACATGGTCCTGTCCCATACCGTTGACGTGATACAGCGTGCCGGCGTCGTCATGGAACAGGGCGGTGCCGGTCATGTTGCGGTTGGGGGCCTTGAAGAACTCGGCGGCCGGATCCCATGCGTTCCGACCCGCGCGCAACCGGCCGGCGAGAATGGTCATCTCAGTGCCCGCTTCACGCACGGTCGAGAACCAGGCGGCCAGCAGATCACCGTTGGGGCACCAGGCGATGGCGGGGCAATGGTTGTGCGGATGGAATGGTTCTCCGGCGTCAGCCGGCGGAATGACGAATGGAATAGGCGG
>JAIVGW010000409.1 GCA_020201415.1 Lentisphaerota bacterium | reverse complement strand
GGCTTCCCGACCGCCGGCGATGCGGATCTCCTTGTCCGGCAAAACAAAGCGAAACATGGCCATGGTCTTGAGGGCGTCCATGGCGCGCATGCGCGGCTGGTCGGCCAGGGCGGTGCCGGGGCGCGGGTCAAGGAAATTTACCGGCATGGAGTCCGCCTCCAGTTCGCGCAGGGCCATAGCCAGATCCACCCGGTCTTCCAGGGTTTCGCCCATGCCCAGCAGCCCGCCGCTGCACAGTTCCAGGCCGGCGCGTTTGGCGGCCGCCGCCGAATCAAGACGATCGGTGTAGTTATGCGTCCGGCAGATTTCAGGATAAAAGCGGGGGGATGTTTCCAGGTTGTGATTATAACGGTTGACGCCGGCGGCTTTCAACAAGCGGGCCTGTTCGTCAGTCAGCAGGCCCATGGATACGCAGATTTGCAGCCGGGGCAGTTCCTTTCTGATTTGCCGGGCGGCGGCGCATATGGTCGCCATGGCTTGCTTGTCCGGTTGACGCCCGCTGATGACGGTGCAGTAGCGTATTGCCTGCATGGCCGCGGCGTCATGCGCGCCGGCGACAATTTCCTCTACGGACTGCAACGGATAGCGTGGGACATCCGTGCTGGCGGCATGGGACTGGCTGCAATAGGAGCAATCTTCGGGACATTGGCCGCTCTTGGCATTGTGCAGGACATGCAGGCTGACATCCCGGCCGCAGAAATGCAGGCGGACCTCGAAGGCCGCGGCCAGCACATGCAGTAAATCGTCGTCATGGGAAGTCAGGACTGCCAGGGCCTCCGCGCGCGTCAGTGTTTCACCACGACATATGCGTTTGCTGAATTCGCGCCATTTTTCCGGACTGGTCTGATAAGTCATATGGTCGTTCTAATCCTTGTTCAGTTAATGATCAAAAAAATACAGACTACACTCTAACTTGGCGGGCGTCCATGCAAAATCACTGCTGACGGCGGCTCAGAAGTTGGCAAACACGACTGTGTGGTCGGAAGGTTTATCCGCCCGGCGCGGCTCCAGATCAATTGCGCAGTCCCGGGACTTGGCCGCCAGCGGCGGAGTGGCCAGTATGTGGTCGATGCGCCAACCAGCATTACGGGCCAGCGCATCGCGTTGCCGGTAGTCGAAATAGCTGAAGTGACCGGGTTCGGGGTGATGTTTGCGGAAGACGTCCACGAAGCCCCAGCTCCGCGTTAAATCAAAGGCCTGCCGCACGGAATGGTGAAAGCAGACATGATCCGCCTGCTTTTCGGAATTATGGATGTCCATGGCTTGCGGTGCGACGTTCAGGTCGCCGACCCACAGCACCTGTTGTCGCGGAGTTAACTGGCGGTCGAAAAAGCGGCGCAGTCGTGCGAACCATTCCAGCTTATAGGCGAACATGGGATGGTCGATGGCGCGGCCTTGCGGCACGTAGGTGTTGACCAGGTGCAGCTTGCCGAACCGGGTGTAGATCAGGCGGGATGCATCCGCCGGACCTTCGTCATCAAAACCGTATTGCACTTGATCCGGGGCCTGGCGCGAGACAATCGCCACGCCATTGTATGATTTTTCACCCTTATAGACCACATGGTGGCCGGTTTCAGTGAAGGCTGTTGCCGGGAAATCATGATCCTGGACCTTGGTTTCCTGCAGGCACAGAATATCAGGTTGGTGCTTCTGCAACCAATGCATGACCAGTTCCAGGCGCGACCGCAGGGAATTAACGTTGAAGGTTGCGATCAGCATGGATTTGTCGCTCCGTTTGACAGGCGTTGTGATAGTGAAGTCCTGCGCAGTAAAATATGGTTGTTGCGGATGGCGGTCTGGACGGCCTTGCGCGATCCGAGCAGGCACACCAGTCGGCGTCCGCGGGTAATGGCCGTGTAAAGCAGATTGCGTTGCAGCAGATGGTGATGCTGGTTGGCGATCAGAATCACGGCCGCCGGATATTCGCTGCCTTGTGACTTGTGGATGGAACAGGCGTAGGCCAGGCTCAGTTCATCGAGTTCTGAAGACTTGTAGACGACCTGCTGGTCATCAAAATGCACTTCAATGGAGCGGTTTTCGGGATCAACCGCGGCAATGAAGCCGATGTCGCCATTGAAAACGTTTTTGTCGTAATTGTTGCGCAACTGCATGACGCGGTCACCCTGGCGGTACAGCCAGTTGTTGTGTTGCAGGGCCGGTCCGTCGGGATTGACGGCCTGTTGCAGGGCCAGGTTCAAGGCGTCGGCGCCCAACTGAAACCGGCGCATGGGTGAAAGCACCTGCACATCGGTTAACGGATTCAGGCGGAACCGGGCGGGGATGCGCCGGGTGGCGATTTCCACGGCCAGGGCAGTCAGGCGCTCCGGGTCGTCCTCC
>JAIVGW010000408.1 GCA_020201415.1 Lentisphaerota bacterium | reverse complement strand
GTGTTTTCCCTGATTGGTCCCTAGAGCAAATCGTTGATAAATTGCATAGTTATGGATATGTCGGCCTGGAGCCGCGTATCGGCTGGCGTCATGCCGCCGGAATCGAGCCGGATATTTCGGCGGCCCGTCGGAAGGAAATCCGATCCCTGTTTGAACGCGAAAACCTGCAAATCTGCTGCATTGCCACCGGCGCTCGCCTGGCGACGGCCGATCCCAGCGAATTGGATAAACACCTGGCGGAGGCCCGTTCCGCGATTGACCTGGCTGCGGATCTCGCGGTTCCATTTGTGAGGACTTTCGGCGGACCACGCGGCAAAGGGGATTTGCGAGGCATTGTCCGGCATACCGCGTCGGCCTATTCCCGCCTGCTTGAACAGGCGCATGCCCGGGGCGTGACCCTGCTTATGGAAACTCACGATGAATGGTGCGTTTCCGCGCAGGTGCGGGCGGTGGTTGAATTGGTTGATTCGCCGCGCCTCAAGGTGCTCTGGGATATCATGCATCCCCAGCGTTTCATGGAGCGTCCGGAGGAGACGATGCGCAATATCGGTGAAATGACGGCGCATCTGCATGCGCATGACGGCCGCTATGACGCCGGCGCCCAACGCATCACCACTGTTCCGATGGGCGAGGGGATCATTGATCATGCCACTCCTTTGCGATTATTGCAGGCGGCCGGATTTGACGGTTTTTTTTCCGTGGAGGTCATCCATCGTCCCGGTACGGAGCATGATGCCGATGGCGCTCTGGCGAATTACGCCCGGGAATTTAAAAAGATCATGGCCGGTCTGGCGGCATCATAGAACTGCTGTTATGCAGTTTTGATTATCTTTCATGTGGCTTGGACGTTTGAGCGGTTGAGACTAGGGGTAAAATTCATTAATTTTGAAATGAGGATGAATGTCAGCTAAAATTGTTTTTATTGGCGCCGGTTCTTTTGTGTTTACCAGGGCGATTGTCCGTGACATGACCAGGTTCGCCAACCTGCACGATGCGCGGATTGTCCTGATGGATATCAGCCCGGACCGTCTGGAGATGGCCCGTCAATGCTGTCGTCGCATACTGGACGTCAGCGGCTCGAAAATCAAACTGGCCGTTACCGGCGACCGCCAGGCCGCGCTTAAGGACGCGGATGTCGTCATTACCACCATTCTCTGTGGCGGAACCGATATCTGGAAACACGATGTGCTCATTCCCAAAAAATACGGGGTTGACCTGGTGGTGGGCGATACCCGGGGCCCGTCCGGCATCTTCAGGATGCTGCGCACCCTGCCGGAAATGCTGCGCATCTGCGCTGATATCCGGCGGCTTTGTCCGCAGGCGCTGCTGCTGAACTACACCAATCCCATGGCCATGCTGTGCCACGGTATGCAGCGGGAATTTCCTGATCTGAACATTACCGGGCTGTGCCACGGTGTGCAGCACACGGCCGCCAAACTGGCCGGTTGGTTGGGGCTGGGCCATGATGATGTCGATTACACCTGCGCCGGCATCAACCACATGGCGTTTTTCACCGAGTTTAAGCAGGGCCACCGTGATTTGTATCCGCGGCTCAGGAAGTTGGTGGCCACTGACAAGAAGATATACAACGATGGGCAGGTCCGTAATGAGATGTTCCTGGCGTTGGATTATTACATGACTGAATCCAGCGGGCACAGTTCGGAATACAACTGGTGGTTCCGCAAGCGGCCTGATTTGATCAAAAAATATTGCACCACCGGCACCTGCGGTAATCCCGGCCAGCATGCCTTTGTGCTCAAACTTTACCAGGCGAAAGACAAGACCTGGCGCACGGATTTGCGCCGGTGGCTGAATCAATCGGAGCAGGAATTTCGCGAATACGTCGCCCGTACCCCGGTGGAATATGCCGCTGGAATAGTCAGCGCCTGGGCCGGTGGCGCGCCCTTCTGTTTCAACGGCAATGTGCCTAATCACGGTCTGATCAGTAACGTGTTCCAGAACGCCTGTGTCGAGGTGCCGGTGCATGCCGGCCGCCGCAAGTTGCGTCCGACATGCATCGGCGACTTGCCGGTGCAACTGGTGCCGCTGGTTTCGCTCAGCGCCACGGTGGAGCACATGGCCGTTACCGGCGCTCTGCAGGGCGATGCCCGCCTGGTTTGCCAGGCCATTGCGCATGATCCGCTCACGGCTTCCGTGCTTTCCCTGGCCGAAATCAGAAAGATGACCGCTGAGATGTTCAAGCGTAATCGTGCCTTTCTGCCGGGTTTCAGGAAAATGGAGCTCTAGCAAACTTCGCTGAATTGCCGCATCTAGTCAAACATATCGCGCATAAGGAGATATAATGCAATTCGTTATCACCCCGGCCGCCGGCAAGCGCCTGATTGCCCTGGCC
>JAIVGW010000407.1 GCA_020201415.1 Lentisphaerota bacterium | reverse complement strand
CGCTTCTTCCGAAAAATTGCAATCCTGGCCCAGGGTCATTTCAGCCAGCAGGAAGTAGCGGAAGGCGTCCGTGCCGTATTTTTCCGCCATGTCCATGGGGTTGACCGCGTTTCCCACGGATTTACTCATTTTATTGCTGTCGATCAGCCACCAGCCGTGGGCGAAGACGGTCCTGGGCAGGGGCAAATCCATGGCCTTGAGCATGGTGGGCCAGTAAACCGTATGGGTAATGAGAATATCCTTGCCGATCAGGTGGTAATCGGCGGGCCACCATTTCGCGAACTGCTGTTCATCTTCGGTGCAGCCCACGGCGCTGATGTAGTTGATCAGGGCGTCAAACCAGACGTAAGTGACGTAGTCCGGATCGAACGGCAGGTCGATGCCCCAGCTCATGCGGGTCTTGGGCCGGGAAATGCACAGGTCGTTCAGGGGTTTCTGCAGAAACCCCAGGGTCTCATTGCGGCGAAAATCCGGCTGAATGAATTCAGGATGTTGCCGGATGTAGTCAATCAGCCATTCCCGGTAGGCGCTCATCTTGAAAAAATAATTGGCTTCGGAAATGCGCTCCAGGTCCCGCCCGCATTCCGCGCATTTGCCTTCCAGTAGATCGCTGTCGGCGTAGAAACGTTCGCAGGGCACACAATACCAGCCGTCATAGCGGGCCTTGTAGATTTCCCCGCGATCGTAAAGCCGTTGCAGCAGACGGCTGACCACGCGGGTGTGGCGGGGTTCGGTCGTGCGGATGAAATCATCGTTGTTTATTCCCAGTTTCCGCCACAACTGCTGAAATCGCACGACGGTGCGATCGGCCTGCTCCTGCGGGGTAATGCCGTTTTTTGCGGCGGCGCGCTGCACTTTCTGGCCATGTTCGTCGGTGCCCGTGAGAAACTTGGTCGGGCGGCCGCGCAGACGCTGATAATGCGCCAGCGTGTCGGCCAGGATGGTGGTGTAGGCGTGTCCGATATGCGGCACGTCATTGACGTAATAAATTGGCGTGGTCACATAAAATTTTTCCAGGCTCATGATACTCCGTTTAATATGATTTGCTGCATGAGCAGTTTTTCCATGGCGGACAACGCCCGGCGGTAATTCCGGGGATTTGCCATGCCCATCAACCAACCAAGCTTACCTAAGGTTGTATAAATGCCAAGAAAAAACAGTTTGACGCCGGGCATTCGTCCCGCTAACTTGTGGGGGTTGCCTTTCTTTAGAGCTAGTTTCAAAAGTCAGCGCGGAAACGGTTTTGACAAAGCAAAACCCTCCAAATATCAATAAACCCGTGTTTGTTTACTGGAGGGTTGCGCGTTGTCGCAACCGTCCGGGCTTTTGAAAGCAACTCTTTAGTGCGCTAAATTGATACGTTTGACCGGGTTAACCTGGTTTTTCTGGTAATAAATAAATGGAGTTGTCGCCATGATGTTCATATCCAAGTTTAATGCCATGATCCGCAATCGCTTTTTGTGGGGGGCATTTGCGATTCTGGTGGTGATTGCCTTTGTCGGCTGGGGTACTCAGGGTGCCGGTGAAAGCGAGCAGATGCCCGAGGCCGGTGTGGTGGATGGCCAACCGGTGAGTGCCGACGAGTTCCGGCAGGCATATTTTAATGCCTACGTGGCTGTGGTCATGGCCGCCGGCCGCCAGCCACCATCCGATGCCCGCACTGAACAGGCCCTGAAAAATCTGGCTTGGAAGCGACTGGCTTCGATGCGTCAGGCGGCGGCGATGGGGTTGACGGTAACGGACGACGAGGTGGCCGCGGCCATCCGGCAGCAGCCTTTTTTCCAACAAGACGGCGTGTTTGATCCCGCGCGCTATATGGGTTTTATCCAGAATGTCCTGGGCGGCATGGGTGTTAGCGAGCGTCAGTTTGAGCATTTCCTGGCCCAGGAAATCATGCTCAACAAGGCGCGCCGCATAACGGCGGCCATGGCCTGGGTTGCTCCGGGCGAGGTCGATCAGATTTTTCACCAGTTATATGATGAAATCAAGGTGGGCTATGTGATCATGAACCTGGCCGATATGAATCTTGACGTTTCGCTGACTGAAGACGATGTGCGCCGTTACTTTGATGAAAACCGCGAGTCATTCGAACTGCCGGAACAGATTCGCGTGAAATACGTGGCCGTGCCGCACAAGGACTATCTTGATCCGTCAGCCGTCACGGATGAGGAAATTCAGGCACATTATGATGAAAACATCGAGAATTTCACATTGCCTAACGATGAGGGCTGGTCGGATGCCGTGCCGCTGGATGATGTCCGCGGGCAGATTCGCCGGCAACTGGCGCGCGAGCGGGCTGTCGTCTCAGCCACGGAAAAGGCTGTGGAGTTGGAGATGATGCTGGCGCCGGACCGTTATGGC
>JAIVGW010000406.1 GCA_020201415.1 Lentisphaerota bacterium | reverse complement strand
CTAGCATTTTGTAGAGTCTCTTACCAAACCCCACGTGCGCTTTCATCTTCGGCTCACCGAGACGGTTCGCATCTACCCGTTTCGGCAGCAATCCGGGAAGGTAGGGCGAGGCGTCTCGCCGAGCCGCGTCAAGCCGGGATTGTTTTTAAGGTGGCCATTTTTCAGTCCGCAGTTTTGGGGTGAAACAACGCAGTTGACTGGCCCGCCAGAGTTGGTAACCTCTGCAAAAAAGCAAGTTGGATTATGATCATGCCATCAAATGAAATCATTAGCTGGATGGACGAGTTCGATCGATATGTATCAGGCGAACCGCTGCGCATCGGAAACCAGTGGCAATTATTGCTGGACGATACGATTGTGGAAGATCGATTTCGCCTGAAGCGACGGCTTTGCCCCATCGCAAAACCACCGTGTAATCCGATTGTAACGCGCGATCGACCCTGGGAGGGTGATGGAGTCGGCCGCGTTCAGGTAATCTGGGACCCTGCCTGGAGCAAGTACCGCATGTGGTATAGGTGCTGCACATGGTCCCATCCGCTGTGCCCGGGCGGTTATTCCACTTACATCTGTCATGCCGTAAGCGATGATGGCCTGACCTGGATAAAAAAAGAACTGGATGTCGTCACCACCCCCGGTTTTAATCGCACAAATATTGTCTATACCGGCACCTATTATCCGCGGGTCGATTACGGCCAGGTATGGCGCGACGAAGATGACCCGGATCCCGGCCGGCGTTACAAGATGGTTGTTCTGGAAAGACGCCGCAATATTGACGGCCTGCACCTGATTCATTCCAGCGACGGTCTTAACTGGCGGCTGGACGAACACACACCGGCATTACTTGATTACCACTCGGATTGCGCAAACCACATCGTGCGGGACCACAAGCGGGAACGATGGTTGTTGTATTGCCGCCCCGTCCTGATGACGGCCGGCAGTCCCGCCGGCGGACGGCGTGCCGACCTGCCGGCGGAAATTACCGGCTTGGATATTGGCCCCCGGCGCCACCCGGTGCGCCGTGTCAGCGTGGCCGTTTCGCATGATATGCGCCAGTGGAGTTTTCCACGTACTGTTTTATACCCGGACGAACGCGATTTGCCGGATATCGATCATTGCCTGGTCATGCCGGCCGGGTCCGGGTTTGTAATGCTGGCGGCCGCCATGCAGGGTGACACGGACGGACGAACCGAGCTTTGCCTTGCTTCCAGTCCTGACGGCTTGCGCTGGCACCGGCACCATACCCGCGAACCGTTCATAGCCAGAGGTCCGGCCGGGCAGTGGGATGGCGGACGGGTTGGTTGCGGTTCGGCAATCAGACAAGGCGAAAAGATCCTGATTTACTACTCCGGCAGCAATCTCGGCCAACATGAAAAGGGCTCCATGACCGACGGAATCGGCGTGGCTTTTGCGAATGTCGGGCGATTCGGCGAACAGGCAGCGGGTGAAGCGCCCGGGTTTCTGTTGACCCGCGAGATTATAATGGAAGGAAATCGTCTTTTGGTGAACACAACCGGCATCCCTGCCGGCGCCGCCGCCGCGGCGCTGCGGGTTGAGATTCTCCAGCGCCCACCGATGACCGGCCATGCCGCCGCCGATGCAATGTTGAATCCCGCACAGATGGTGGTCAAAGGGTTCTCACTGGCAGATTGCGATCCGATATCTGACGACGGAACCGAGATTGAAGTCAGTTGGAACGGGTGTTCTGATTTATCAACATTGCTGGGGAAACCGGTATATTTGCGATTCCAGCTCAGTAATAAAGGGCTATGCGCATTCTGTATTGCGCGCGGATAGGTATTGTTTTTGCCATTCTGTATGCTGACTACTGCATCTTGAATAGTGGCCACCGTCCCACAGGAACGGGAATGTTGGAATAATGGGATAATTGTTTAAATTTATTGCTTGCATAACAAGATCATCATTACTATATTAACAATATACATACATTTTAATTACCCACAGGGGTAACAATAAACAAACAAGGAGAAGGACACATGCCGCCAAAAGCAAAATTCACAGAAGAGCAGACCCAAACTATTGTAGATATGTTCAAAGATGGCAAGGCTATCAAGGAAATAGCCCGTGACATGGGGACTACGCCCATCACAATCAAGCGCTATCTTAAAAATGCCGGCGCCTACAAGCGCCGCAAAGCCGGTGGCGTCAGGAAGCCCGGCAAGGCCAAAACCGTCAAGGCGGCCAAGGCTCCCAAGGCGGCCAAGGCTCCCAAGGCGGCCAAGGCTCCCAAAGCGCCCAAGGCGCCCAAGGCTCTTACTGGGCGCCCTGACACGCTGGCCGGCATCATCCGTCAGCTTAAACAGACGGAAGAGGAAATCGCCGGTCTGCAGAAGTCTCTGGCAC
>JAIVGW010000165.1 GCA_020201415.1 Lentisphaerota bacterium | reverse complement strand
GCCAAAAACCATCCGTTAATCAAGCACTTTTTGGAATTATCCCACCATATCCAGAAAACAATCCACCAAGCATGTATTCAGCTGCATATTGATAAAAAAAACCCGCATCTTGAAGACGATATGCCTGATTACCTGAGCGAGCTCACTAAAATCCGCTGTGATACGGTCAAGCTGTTCATGGACGGCGTAATCGAAAAAGACACCGCCTACCGACTGGATCGCCCCCCCAGCGAAGGTATCCCGGAATTCAGCCAGGAGGAGCTGGACGCTGTCGTTGTGCTGGCGGACAAACTCGGCATGCAGGTGGCCGCCCATTGCATCGGTAATGGTTCGGTAAAGTCTATGCTGGATGCCGTGGCTAAAGCCCGGACTGAACACGGCAAAATTGACGAGGCACGCGGACATCAAATTCCGCATAGGATCGAACACATCGAAATATGCCGGGAGGAAGACGAACGGCGTTTTGGAGACGGGCTTTTGGTCGCCTCCATGCAACCCCATGAAAGCCCACCCATGACCATCTGGCACGAAATGGTTCCAAAGAAGGAATGGAACACCGCCTTCTCCTGGAAGGGGGTATTGGATAATGGCGCTGTGTTGGTGTTTGGAAGTGATTGGCCTATTGTGTCTTGCGACATCCGAACCGGAATCCGCCACGCAACCACACGCCAACCCTGGTTCGATGGCGCAAGAGAACAGCAACTCACATTACAACAGGCGCTGGCCGCTTACACCTCGAATGCCTGTGTTCCCGAGTACAGCACCCAGATCAAGGGAAAAATCCAACCGGGCATGCTGGCCGACATCGTAATACTTGCCGGCGATGTACACGATCTGTGCGAAAACACCAGACCAATGCCGGACATCGGCATGACAATTTGTAATGGCACGGTGACTTATGACCAACTTACTTGCCAGTGACCGGATTCCGCGGACAAGCTGCTGTGCCGGTCATCACACGGCACAAGCCATGGGTGAGTCGCATCACATGCGGATCACCCACAACAGAGGTCTGAGCAAACCGCCACCCATAAATTCTAAGCCACACAGGTTTCTTGTGTGTTGACTTCAAGCTCAAACTCCTGGACGACGAGGATCGGGACGAAGATCGAGACGAAGATAAGACCGATAAAGATATCCGCACAGCTACATCGTCATCATCCTTGATCCGTCTGTTCTTCCAGATAGCCTCTCAAACCCAATAGCAGCGGAACGATTCTTGCAAGAATCTGCTTGCCGTCATAGATCTGATGAACCTTGACATGGTGCCTCGCCACCAGCAGATCAAGGCATGCTGCTACCTGCATGGCGCTCGTGTGTGCGATATCGAGGAACCGCACCTGATCTGCTTCACTGAAGCGGCCATTCCCCTCCGCGATATTCAGCACCAGGCTCGTAGTCCACTTATCCAATCGTGTCGCGTAAGACACGCCAAGGTCGGTGACATCGAGAAATCCGTCCAGCCAGACAATCAATTTCAGCGCAACCTGATAAACATCCAGACCCTCGTGAGCGAAGTAGACCTCATCGTTTCGGCGTGCAAGGTACTCTTCTCGCTTTTCCTTTACGTATGAGCTGCGAGATTTCCGCAGGCCGATCGTCATATTGACAATCTGTTTGAGCGCCGCTTTCCCCTCGGCCTGTCGGCCAACCGTGATCAGCTTCTTGCACACACAGATATCCAGACATGCCGCACATTCCAGAGCCGACCCGAATGCCACATCGAAGTACCGATTCCTATCGGCAGCTGCGTGGCGACTGTTTCCGTTGGCCAAGTTCTCGACGATGCTTTCCGCCGCCCGATCCCAGTGATCAAGCACCGCCGCCGATTGCTCGATGTTGGCAAGCGCCGAATACGTCCAAGATGCGTAATCCAATCCGCGCTGATAAACACGCAGCTTCTCATGTCCCAATGCTAGTCCCACCTCAGAGCCTCCCCCATCTTAGTGTCCTCATCCTCGTCGGTCACCATCCCCATCCTCGTCCCGATCGTCGTCCCGATCGTCGTCATCCCCTATCCTAGTCCCGATCCTCGTCGTTCAATGACTCAACCATACACGGAACACCAAGCAAAACACACACGAAATTCTGCCGTCAGCCACTCTCAGAAAACTTCTGAAAACATTGACTTTCTTGAAAATACCGCTTCGGGGGGGGGTGGTTTGCTCAGACCTCTACCCACGGATTAATCCGCCAAATACAGGCTCACGGATTTATGCAGGCGCAACTCCACCTGCGAGACACCAGGCGTGAGCCGGTTGATCGAAGCGATAAACCCCCAAAGGCGTTTCCGCCAGCATCCACCAGTCCGCGTCAATCTGCAGATCGTGGCTCAATACAAGCATGCTGGTCAGCGACAATATTTCGCCACGCCGCATACGCACCAAGTCATTTGGCAGATTATTGATCCTGATATCCATGCCACCAGAAACATCCGGGGAGAGCGCATATCCCGCATCCATCTCGCTGAAGGCGCTGGCCCCGTGACGGTTGACGGCCTTGAGCCGATAGTAATAGGTCATGTTGCAATCAACCGACCGGTCCGTGTATTGTGTTCCGGAAACAATATTGACCAGCGCCGGCCGGTCAAAACCTATGGAATTATGCCGCCAGACTTCGTAGGCGTCCGCCCCGGCGGAAGCCTGCCAGACAAGATAAATCCCTTCCGCAAGCGCACCCTTGGTAGCCGACAGACTTTCCGGCGACAACGGCCGGCGCAGGGCCTGATCCACGGCATTCAGCAGCAAATGCGGCGTAGTGGAATCAAAGCGGGTATCGCAAGATAATTCCCAGATCATGACACCGCCCAAGCCCTGGTTCATGGCAAACCCCACCTTGGCGCCCAGACTGACGTTATCGTCATAAGTCACCATGCAGTTGCCGTTAAACAGAAACGGTGTTTGCGAGAACCCATCCCAATGCCGGACATAACCGTTGATTCCCACCCAGGCGCCATTGACCAACGCGAGCGCCTGGTTGCCCCTGAGCCCATCCACCAGATCGTTGAAATCAACCATGCCTTGCTCGTAAGACCCGATGCCGGCGCCTCGGAATGGTTGATACAAACCGCTGTTGGCATTATTGACATTGCCGTAAGAACGGCCATAAAACGGCATCCCCAACACAATACCGGCGGGATCAAACCCCTGGTCAATAAAAGCCGCAACAACCTCGGAAATCACCATGTATTTGCCGTCATCCGGATTATATAACGGATCGTTGCGATCGCCGCCATACAAGGGCGCCTGTACTCCCGTCTTGGATGCCCAGACGCCGCAATAGTCATACGCCATGATCAGGATAAAATCCAGATACTCCAGCAGATCCGCTTCATATTGGAATTTAATCAAACGGTAATCCTGCGCGGTGGCAATAGTCAGCAGTGGCTCAACCCCGAGCGTCTCCCGCAGGCTGCGCGCCAGGGCCGTGAAATTGCCCCGATCATCCGTGCGGTGCGAAACGGCAATGTCGCCGCCCGTATAGGGAAATTCCCAATCCAAATCCACGCCATCGAAAAGTTGCGGCATATCGCCACGCGGCAAAAACAGATCCAGCATCTGCTTGCATGCCATTGCAAAAGCCGTGCGCGAAGCGGAATCAGCGGCTAATTCGGAAAAATAATAGGAATAGGTCCAACCGCCAATGGATGCCAGGATTTTAATGTGGGGATGTGCCGTCCTTAACCCCAGCAATTCACCGAAGATGCCGGCCGTGCGATCACCGGGGCCCGGCACACCGCCGAAAGCGGGCTTGTCCCACGAATCATAAGGGTCATCCCGCCGTCCGTAAGCCGGCGCAGCCTGATAGCGCCTCGTAAAATCCGTCTTTTGAAAACAGGCCCAGACATCATCCACCGCCAATCCCACGGAATACACCACATTGGAAATGGTGCATTGGGCCGCACCGATCACGTACATATTCTGCGCGGGACTGGCGCCATCGCTCATCTTGAAAACAGTTTTAGGAATCGAATCAAACTGGTTATACTCCCCCGGCAACATAAACGGAGCAAGGAAGGCAAAATTAATGTGCGTCAATTTTTCCGCCGGGATGTCACGCACAAGATAATCCCGTTCATACACCCCCCAACTGGTGAAATAACCGAAAATATTGTATCCATGCTCCAGCGCCATTCCGGAAGACAATGCACCGGCCACCAGCAACATAATGAAATATTTGACACGGATCATTCAACCAACTCGCTATCACTATTTATTTACAGGCATTCACCCATATGGGGCTGGACCACGCTTGCTCCGCGTTCTCCTGACGGATGTGAACATAGTAATAGTCGGTTTCGCGCTCAACCGCTTCATCGCGATAGACGCACTCCATATCAACCTGTCGCTTACCCGCAATACTGTGCAGCAAGCGACCGTTCTTAACGACGTTGATTTCTGAGATAGCCGCTGTTCCGTAAACATTGATCATCAACTCGCGCACCGGTGTATGCTCGGCGTATTCTTCCCCCATCACATGTCCGT
>JAIVGW010000405.1 GCA_020201415.1 Lentisphaerota bacterium | reverse complement strand
TCAGATGACTGTCCGGCATCCGGAAATGGCGTCCCAGGCGCAGGCGCTGGATAAGCACCCGATCTTCCAGTCCTTCGTGATCACGCAGGTTACGCAGCCGCCGGGCATAGTTCGGCTCGGTCAGCAGGCAGCCGCCGGCGGGCTGGGGGTAATCATGTATTCCATAATATTGCGCCAGGGCGATCTGCCTTTTGCGGCTGCGTCCTTCAATATTAAGCAGCCGCGCACGGTCGATCAGCTGCTCGCGTTCAGGGCGTATGGCTGGCAGCAGTTGAGCGCTCAGGGGGCGCAGCAGCAGATCCTCCAGGCCTGAGTCCCGGGCCACCATCCGCAGGGCCTTCGGGTTTTGTGACATCGGGCGCTGATTCAGCACCTCGCCGGTACTGACAAAATCCAGCCCCCGTTCGCGCATGATCGCGCCCGCCCGCCGGATCATATTGATGTGGCAGTCAATGCAGGGATTAAGGGCGGAGCCGAATCCGTGCGGAGCGTGGCGCAACAGCGCCAGTATCTCGGTGTTGAAATCTTCGATCAGCAGTGGAAATCCCAGGCGTTCCGCCGCCTGGCGGCCCTTGGCGGGATCGAAAAACAGGCTCTGGAAAACCACGCACAGCACTTCGACACCCTGCTCCCGCAGGACACAGGCGGCCAGTTGGCTGTCCAGTCCGCCGGACAGCAGATGCACGCCACGGGCCTTGCGCCGCGGCGGACAGCCGTCTTTATCTGATTCGGTTGGTTCGCAATACATGCTGATATCCGGTCATTGCCGCTGATCAATTCAGGTGATGCGTGAGGAAATATTCGGTCAGAGCGGGAAAGTCATCGAAGGTCAGTTCGGGGATTTCCGGCGCGGCTGGAGTATAACCGTAAGTGAGGTAAACACCGTGGGCTCCGGCAGCCCGGGCCGTGCCCAGGTCATTGGCGCTGTCGCCGATCATCCAGGTGGTGTCGGGTCCATAATCCAGCGCCTGCATTACCCGGTGGAGTCCTTCCGGGTGCGGCTTGGGCTTGACCTGTCCGCCGCCCAGGGCCATGGAAAACAGCGGCGCCAGGTTGAAATGCTCCAGCAGCGCCAGCGTGGGCTCATGCAACTTGTTGCTGATCACGGCCATGTCGGCGCCGGCCTGCGCCAATCGGTTGACTGGAGTCCAGCAGCGTGCCGTCCAGATCAAAAACCAACAAAATCTTATTCATGATTGCGGGTCAATATTTAAAACTGCTGGCGCCGATATACTCGCGCAAGATCGATGTCGTCGGCACATCGCTGATCGGCACTTCCAGGAAATAATCCAGGAAGGCTTGCATACGGCGGGCCTCGGCATACTCCGGTTGCGACGGTTTGATCTCCGTCAGAATCGGGGTGAGCATGGGTTTAAGCACGGCCAGTTCATAGTCCAGAGCCGAGTTGAAGACGAAATCGGCGTGTGTTTGAAACGGGAATATCCAGGTTTTTTCGCCACGGCGCACGGAAGGCCACATGCGCAGGGTGGCGCCGGGTGCGTTCCCGCGGTAGCGATAATCGCGCACAATCCGCCGCATCAGGCGGTTGTCGGTGGTGGAGATGCGGTTGTTGGCATCAAGGTTGAGTTGGGTTAATGCGCTGATGTATATCCGGAACTTGTTGGCGTTGGCGATCATCGGTGAAAAACGCGGGTTCAGGCCGTGGATGCCCTCCACTATCAGCATTTGCCCGGGCGGTAGTTGCATCTTCTCACCGCGGAATTCGCGGCGCTTGGTGTTGAAATTGAAATAAGGCAGATCAATCGGGCGTCCCTTGATCAGGGCCAGCATGTTGCGGTTGAATAAAGGCACGTCCACGGCGTTGATATGTTCGTAGTCCGGCTGGCCTGCTTCATCACGGGGGGTGTCAGGGTCATCGACGTAGTAATTATCCAGTGAAATGGTCGATGTTTTTATGCCGTTGACCTGCAGTTGCACGGCCAGTCGTTTGGCAAGGGTGGTTTTGCCGGCCGAGGACGGTCCGGAGATCAGGATGATTTTCACCTTGCGGCGGCGCGCGGCAATCAGGTCCGCCAGCTCGGCAATACGCTTTTCATGGAATGACTCGGCGATACGAATGAAGTTGCCCATTTCTCCTCGGGCGATTATGGCATTGAGCATGCCCACGTTATGCACGCCCACCATACGCCCCCAGTGCTTGTGCTGCTGGAAAATCCGGAACATTTGCGGCTGATCGCGGAATTTGCGCATCCGGCGCGGCTGCTCCTGTTCGGGAAGCTGCAGCACCAGTCCCGGCGGATAGTGGATAATGTCGAACTTACCCAACACGCCGGTGGCGGGAGCCAGCGGGCCATGCGCCAGATCGGCGAAGCCGTCACAGGTGTAGAGCACCACCTTGGGTTGATTGCGGAAACACAGCAGGTTGTATTTGTCCTGCTGCCAGTTCGGCGGTCACCTTGGCCAGGAGGAATGCCAGCGAATCACGATAAACCCGCCAGCCCAGGCGGTCCCGTACAGTCAAAGGCGCCAGGCGAGAGTTGACTTCCAGCGGGTAACGCAGCGAGCAGACCTCGTTGTTCACCAGGCAGGCGATGACCGGGTAACCCAGATGGCGCCCGGAACATATTTCCAGTTCGCCGGCGCAGATGCCCGGTCTGCGCTTGATCCTGTGTCCGTCGGCCAGGGTGATGGTGATGGGGGCCGGTTTGAAGGCTTTATCCATGAGCGGCAGTCTGCCCGCCGGCCATCCGGCGGGTGGTATATATTTTGGACTGCGGCGGCTTGACGCCGCTTTCCGTTTGCGGCATAAAAAGGTTGTTAACAAAGACAAGATTGCGGTATCAAGCCGCCGCAGTACGCAGGCATCAGGAAAAAGCGGCGTCAAGCCGCCGCAGTCCAAAGCTTTTGCCGGCCGCCGGGCACCGATACATCAACCGGCGCGGCCGGCGACGCCCTTGGTCTGCTTGCTGATGGCGCGGGCTTTTTCGCGCGGGCGCAGATTGCGCACCGCCTGACCGGCCTGCCACATCTCAGAGTTGCGGATTTCGGCCAATTCCTTGCCCAGTCTATCCTGATAATTGGCCTTGCCGCAGACTGACAGGACGCGTTTGGTTTCCTTGCCGGTCTTGACGGACTTGTAGAGGTCTTTGAACACCGGCAGAGTGGCCTTCTTGAAGGCCGGTTTCCAATCCAGCGCGCCGCGCTGGGCTGTGGCCGAGCAGTTGGAAAACATCCAGTCCATGCCGTTTTCGTCCACCAGGCGGATTAAACTCTGAGTAAGTTCCTCCACCGTCTCGTTGAAGGCTTCGCTGGGGGAATGGCCGTTGGCACGCAGCACATCATATTGCGCTTCCATGACACCGGCCAGCGCGCCCATCAGTATCCCGCGTTCACCCGTGAGGTCGCTGATGACTTCGCGTTCAAACGTGGTCGGGAACAGGTAGCCTGAGCCAATGCCGATGCCCAGCGCCAGGCAGCGCTCGCGGGCTTTACCGGTGGCGTCCTGGAAGACGGCGAAACTGGAATTGATGCCGGCGCCGGAAAGGAAATTGCGGCGCACCGATGTGCCTGACCCCTTGGGGGCCACCATGATGACGTCGACATCCTTGGGCGGAATGACTTTGGTCTGGTCGCGGTAAACGATGGAAAAACCGTGCGAGAAATACAGGGCGTCGCCCGGCTTCAGGTTCTTTTTGACGCCGGGCCAGATCTGTTTCTGGGCGGCGTCGGAAACCAGCATCTGGATCACCGTGCCGCGGCGCACCGCCTCGTCGATATCGAAGAGGGTCTTGCCCGGCACCCAGCCGTCCTTGCGCGCGCGGTCCCAGTCCTTTTTGAATTTTTGGGATTGCCCGATAATAACCTTGAAGCCATTGTCTTTCAGATTCAAGGCCTGGGCCGGACCCTGGACGCCGTAGCCCAGGATGGCTATGGTCTCGTTGCGCAGCGCCTTGCGGGCGCGTGCCAGGGAGAATTCCTTACGGGTAACAACTTCTTCAACCGTGCCGCCAAAATTGATCTTTGCCATAATGCCTCCTGATGATTTACAAGGTGCGCGATCACGCGCGCCAACAAATGTGATATAGTATGCATTTAAGACCGCAGGTCAACATCTTTGTGCTTTTGCCGGGCATTTGTCTGTGTTAAATTTAAATATTCAAATCGGGAGCGGTACATGCTGCAACGCAAGAAATTTCATGCGCCCCTGGCGCTGACGGCCGGGATCTTCATTATATTGCTGGCGCTGGCGTCGGCTCTGGGTTTGCGTTTTTTGTTCCAACTGTATGCGCGCTACATGCGTTCCGTGGCGGATTCCTCGGCGCTGCAGTATGGCACGGTGTTGGCCCAACCCCTGCTCGACGAGGCCCGCAGGGCTTCCGCCGGCATGACCCCGGCGGAACTGGAGCGTCTGGATCGGTTGGCGCGCATCCTGCACCAGGCCGATCAACGTCTGGAATATGTGACCCTGCTGGAGGATGGTGTGGTGGTGTTCCACTGGCAGGCGCCGCCGGGCGCGCGCCTGCCGGAACCGGAGCGCGCCAAGGATAAAGTTGTCGTCACTCCCCAGGTGCTGCATCTGGGCGCGCACCAGGTGGAGGTGCTGGATTTCCGCCATGAGCTGGCGCCGCCGGATCAACCGCCGGCGTGCGGAGGACAGCCTGGCCTTCGCCGGCGCGGTGGCCGGGTCGGTTATCCATGATTTCCGCAATCCCATGTCGGCGCTGCGCCTGGACGCCCAGCTTTTACAGCATGAAGCGGATAAGGGCGATGCCGGCCGGCCGGAAAAGATGCGGCAGTTGGCCCGTCGTATGGAACAGACCTTGGGTCGCATGGATGATCTGCTGCGGGAATTCCTGGTGCTCTCCGCGCCCGGCAATAATGAGCCGGTGGTATTCGATGTCAACGCCTGTGTCCGGGATTGTGTGGACTTGATGAAATTGAGGTTTGAACGCGCGGACGTGCAACTGGTCATTGATCTGGCGGAGGCGCCCTTACGGGTTGACGGCGAACCCTTGCAGTTCAAGCGGGCCGTACTTAATATTCTGAATAATGCCTGCCACTTTGCTCCGGCGGGCAGCGCTGTTACCGTGCGTTCCCGGCGTCAGGGCCGGCAGGCACTGCTGGAGATTGCCGATGAAGGCCCGGGTATTCCCCCGGTCGAGCGTCGGCGTGTGTTCAGGATGTTTTATACGCGGTGTCCCGGCGGCACGGGGATCGGGCTGGCCCTGGCGCGCACCGCCGTGGAAAACTGCGGCGGCCGCATTCGGGTGTTGACGCCGCCCACGGGCCGCGGCAGCCTGTTTGCCGTGACTCTGCCGCTGGAATCATAAAATGTCCCCATTTCTCCCTCCGTTGCCCTCGAAAAGATGGTTGACAGAAACAGCACTCTGTCATACATTGTTATACATGAAAACAGCTACGCTTAGTATTCGCTTGGATGATGACTTGGACCGGCTGCTCATAAAAGCCAGCCGGCAGGCGGGGCGCAGCCGCAGCGAAGTGGCTCGTGATGCACTCCGGCGGCAACTACGGCTCACGCAGTTCGAGGCGATTCGGCGGCGAATGATGCCTTTTGCGGAAGCTCGAGGATTTCTCACGGACGAGGATGTCTTTGATAAGTTTTCATGAAGGTCTTTCTCGACACGAATATCATCGCCAGCGCCACTGCAACGAGGGGTCTGTGCGCTGATGTCCTGCGGACGGTGATAGAGTTCCATGACCTCGTTGTTTCCGACCACCTCGTCAGCGAGCTCCGGCGCGTTCTCAAGGACAAGTTTGAGGCATTCCCAGACGTGATCGCAGATGTGGTCTGGCTACTCCATCAGGATACGATTATGTCGGAATCCACTCCGCTTCATGATCTGCCGTTGTCTGATCCCGCGGATATTGCCATCGTGTCGTCCGCGCTCAACGGTGCAGCAGCCGTTTTTGTCACGGGCGATAAGGAAATTCTTGATCTACGTCGAGTCGGCACGATGGAAGTACTTTCGCCCCGTCAATTCTGGGACAAAGAGCGGGGCCAACAATGAACATGGTTATTAATTTAGACTGTTGCCATGTGTGAATTGCAGACCGGAGCGGCGTGTTCGGAGAACCCGCCCTACCTGCGGAAGGTACGAGATGGTAGGGCGCGCTCTCCGAGCGCGCCGTGCTGAAGGTCCTGTCGGTGGCGGGAGAAAAAATAGGGAAGGCGGGAGTCTTATGCTGGTTGCGGTGGGTTTGAGCGGCGGGGTGGATTCGGCCATGGCGGCCTGCCTGTTGCGTGAGCAGGGGCACGCGGTGGTGGGCGTGACCATGCGGATTTGGGACGGGCGTGTAAATATGCCGGACGAAGGCCGCTCGGGCTGTTACGGTCCGGGTGAGGCGCGTGATCTGGAGCGGGCCGCCGGCCTGGCCGCCCGCCTGGGGATCGAACATCATGTCATTTCACTGGCGGATGAATACCACCGGGTGGTATTGGATTATTTCCGTGATGAATATCTCAAGGGGCGCACACCCAATCCC
>JAIVGW010000164.1 GCA_020201415.1 Lentisphaerota bacterium | reverse complement strand
CGCCGCCCGCTACGGCTATGATGCCGCCACTGCCGAACTGTACGAGAAGTCCAGCGCCGATACCAGAGCCATAGCGTCGGCCATCGCCGAGGCGGAAAAGGCCCGGGAAATTGAAACTGCCATCAACCTGTTGGTGGACGCCATGGAGCAGCACCCCTCCGCCGTGAACACCCAGCTTGGCGACGACATGCTGGAGAAACTGCTGGTTGTCAGGGAACAGGATCTGATTCTGGAGGAATTCATGGCCATGGCCGACACCATGCCGCCGGCCCAGGCCAGCCAGGCCCTGCGCCAGCTCCTGGAAAAATGCCCCGCCGCCTCCCGCCGCTGGCAGGCCACCCGCCTGCTGTCCGATCTGGAACGCCGGGTTTCCGGCGGCTGAGTTGCGGATATAACCTGATTTGTTTTATGGCGGCAGGACTTATATGTCCTCATCAGCCAGTAGCTATTGCAACACTGGCTACTGGTTGATGAGTGTGGATCTTCGTGTTGCTTTATATAAGTTCAGAATATGGTCTTGAGGGTGGAAAGACAAGGCGAATCGGTGGGTGCGGGCACAGCTCCGCCGTGGGGCACCGGGCTGCCCGGCCCCGAAGGGGCGCCCCGTAGGGGCGAGGGCAGGACGGTGCCCCACGGCGGAAGAGTTTTGATTCAGCCCCACTCTTCAAGGGGCAGAGGCAAGGAAGACGCTCATTGCCTCTCTGGGAGTCTTCCAGCCCAGACATTTCCGGGGCCGATCGTTCAGAAACCGCTCGATGCGCCCCAGTTCCGCCTCGCCAATCTCCGCAAACGAGGACTGCTTGGGATAGAGGCGACGAATCAGCCCGTTGAGGTTTTCGTTCGTACCACGTTCCCAAGAATGATACGGCCGTGCAAAGAATACGTCCAAACCCGTGGTACGGGCCAAATCCTCGTGGCGGGCAAACTCCTTGCCGTTGTCCAGCGTCAGTCCCAGACGCGCCGCCGGCGGCACCTTCAGAAACATCGTGCACAACTCCGGGGTCACCTCGCGGGCTTCCTTGGTATCCGTGCGGCCCACAAGCGCGAAGCGCGTGTTGCGCTCGACAGCCGTCACCAGATTCCCGCTCTGCCACGCCCCGTTTATCAGATCGCCTTCCCAGTGTCCGACCGTCTGGCGTGTCTCCACTTCCGCCGGCCGCGTGTCGATCATCCGCTGGTTCGGTATCTTCCCACGGCCACGCCCATCCGCTCGTGGACAACGCCGGCGCCGCTTGCGGTGCGCGCGCGGCAGGTTGCGCCACAAATCGCCACCCGCCTTGGCGTCTGCGTAGACGTGCTTGTAGATCGTCTCCTTGCAGACCCACGCCCGTTCCTCCAGCCGTGCCCGCCCGCTGATGATATCCGGCGTCCAACCCTCTCGAAGCCTCTTCTCCGCGTCCAAACGCACAGTCTCGGTAAATCGCCGCGGCCCAGGCCGCCGTGCGCGTTCTCTGGCCTTCCAGTCCGCTTGCTTCGGCCGGTAGCCCTTCTTCCCGCGGTTCCGGGCCAGTTCCCGGCTGATGCTCCCAGCCGCCCTCCCCAGGCGCCCGGCTATTTCCCGAACTCCACATTGTTCTCGACACCAACGATAGATCAGCCTACGCTCTTCACCGGTCACGCGTTTGTAAGTCACTATGTCCTCCATGTGTTGCTAGCACACGAAGAACATAGCTTACCGCGTGACCATTTTCACTCCATAAGTGTTGCAATGGCCGCTCGCGCGCGGGTGACATTATATGACGGAAACGTAACAACGGCACACAAGAGGAGGTTCGGTATGCAACACCTGAGGTGCTCTGGCAAGCTTTTCATGCCGGGATTATGGTTGAGCGTGGTTTTCATGATTCCTCCGGCGGTATTCGCAGGGCAAAAATTGGTGGTTGTGGACCAGGGCGTCAACCCGATCCCGGTGATCGTGTTTTCCAACGCGCCGCCGATGACCCGTCAGGCGGCCGATGACTTGGCGGCCTATATTGAGAAAGCCAGCGGGGCCAGGCCGGAGGTAATCGAAGGGCTGCCCGATCCTGTTCCGGAACATGCCGTTTGGGTCGGGTATCAGCCCAAGCTGAAAGATGTCTTTCCCGCGCTGGATTTCGATTTCAAGCATCCCGAGGAAATCCTGATCGCCTGCGATGGACAAAACCTGGTAATCGCCGGGCGCGATCGCTGGGACCCGGACAACCTCGTGATCGCCATCCGGCGCGGCGAGAGCAACGGGTATCAATTCGAATACGGAACGGCCAACGCGGTCTATACTTTTCTGCGGGATCAGTTGGGCGTGCGCTGGCTGTGGCCGGGCGAGGAGGATGTGCCGGAGCAGCCAACCATTGCGTTCGAACCGATGAAGTACCGCTACCATCCAACCCTGCGGATGCGGCATTCTCTTTTCCCCGCGGCCTCCTTCCCACGCATCGGGTTGTCCCCGGGCAAAGCAAACGCCGATTGGAATCGTTTCAACCGGGTGCATTTGGATTCGCTGCAGGTCGATGGCGGCCATGCCTTCGGCGATTGGTGGGAGCGCTTTCACGAAACCCACCCGGAGTTTTTTGCGTTGCAGCCCGATGGCACGCGCATCGCCTGCCCGAATCCGGGCAACGTCAAAATGTGTGAGTCGAATCCGGGGCTCTGGGAGCAATGGCTGGACGATGTCGAGGAAACGCTGGCCCGGAATCCGACCCGCCGGGTGTTCAATGCGGCGGAAAATGACAGTTGGAATGCCGGCCACTGCATCTGTCCGGAGTGCCGTGCCTGGGATCATCCCGACGGGCAACCGCGGATGTTTTCCTGGCGGGGCTTAAGCCAGCAATATGTGGCGCTCTCCGACCGCCAGGTGACCTTTGCCAACCATCTCGGTCGGCTCCTGAAAAAGCGCTTCCCGGATAAGGATTACTACGTCGCCATCCTGGCCTACGGCAACTCCCGTCCGCCTCCGGTCAGCGCGGTGCCCGACGATAATGTGATCATCATGAGCGTGAACCGGTTTTTGCACAACTGGGAGCGGCCCGGCCTGGCCTTTGATGCGAGCGCGGAAGAAGAAAGGCAGAATTTCATCGGCTGGTCAAAAGTCACTAAGAATCAAGTCTGGCGGCCTAATATCAGCTCGGGGGGGTGGAAGCAGGGGATGCCCGCCGGCTTTGACGAGATTGCCGATGCCTTCCGTATTCTGGCTGAGACCGGCGCGATCGGGGTTTTTCTGGACAACATCTGGTTTTATTGGGCCACCCAGGGGCCGGCCTATTACCTGCTGGCGCAATTGGCCTGGAACCCAACGGATGACGCGCAGGCCGTGATGGATGATTACTACCAGCGCGGTTTCGGACCAGCCGCGGACATGGTTCAGGCCTACTTCGAGCTGCTGGAAACTCCCTATCGGAGGATGGTGGTCGATGGGCGGAGCTGGGTGGAAGCTTTCGATGCGGAGACCTTCGACCAGGCGGAAACATTGCTGGATCAGGCGGGCGCGGCGCTGGACGGCGCGCCGGAGAAATATGCCTCCCGGCTGGCCTTCGTCCGCGCCGGATGCGAGTTTCTCCGTCTGCAGACCGAGAATCGTGCGCTGGTGCCGGTATTGCGCAAGGCCGGCGACAAGGCGGATGCCGCAGATCTTGAAAAGGCGCGCGCCAACTGGGCGGCGATGCAGGCGACAGCCAAAAAGCATCCCTGGTTCTGGCATGGCGGTTATGCTAACGCACGTCTCCGGCCGGTGGTTGATCCGGACTGGCAAGAATGATAAACAACACGAACGGAATTGTGTAAATAGAAGGTGCTTTTGCCATGCAAAAAGAATTATGTGTTACCAGTGACTTCGTCGATGACCTGCTTGTTGCCGATACCAGGCTGGGCGAAAGTCACCTTGACGCCATCATGCAATATGCCGCGTCGCTGGGCGCCGCGCGCTTTGAATGGGTGCTTGATAACAATAGAAACATATACGATACGCACACGCCGCTGGGATATGACCTGCTGCAGGCCGCCTGCACGGCAGCCCATCGTCACGGCATGCGTTTTGACGCGGTTTACAAGCCCTTTGAAACGGGAGCGAGCAGCTCCATCAATAGTTTGCCGCATTCCTTCCCGCATTCCGGAAACGATCGCATTATTCGTAATGAAAACGGACTTTTG
>JAIVGW010000010.1 GCA_020201415.1 Lentisphaerota bacterium | reverse complement strand
ATCCAGTAGAAGGCCACGGCGACGATAAACAGCAGCCCCAGAAACAGGCGGCCGGCGGGCGCGGAGAACAGGAATTCACCAAAAGGATAGCGCACGTTGAAAAAGCCGGCTACCAGAAACCAGCCCAGCAGCAGCAGCATGGCGGAAATGGCCACGCTGGTAAGGGTGTGTAGGAACTTCATCATTTCTTTTCCTCCTCCTTGTTTTTATTAGCCGGCATGCGTACTTCCTGCACAATCACATCCACGGTTTTGACGTTTTTACCGGTCATCTCCTCCATCACACGGCGGACTTCGGTTTGAATCTGCCAGGCCACTTCGGGAATCTTGCGGCCATATTCCAAGACAACGTGCAATTCCAGGCACAGGCTGTTGTCATCCATATCCACCCGCACGCCGCGATCAGCTTTGCCGATAATGTTGGCCAGCCCTTCGGCGAATGAACCGCTCATGTCCAGGACGCCCGGCACCCGCAGGGCCGTGGTGCGGGCTATGATGGTGATGACACCATGATGAATGCGGATGGCGCCGAGTTCGGAGCCGGCTTCCGCGGGCGGTTCGACGGCAGTGGTGGTGGCGGCCTGAGCCTCTTCAACAGATTGTTTGGAATCTTTCTTCATAATGTTCCTCCACACGGCCGTATAGACCGCACCGATCTTGATGTTTCCCCGTAAACGCCGGGCTTTTTAAAAGTTTTTATACCGGCAGGCAACCCTTAAGGTTACGTGCGCTGATTGGCGGCAAATGAATCATCCTTTAATAAATTATCCAAAAAGGCGGTATGATAGGTGCCCTGCCGGAACAGCTCGTCACGCATGATAAACTGTCCCAGCGGTACGGTGGTCTTGACGCCTTCGATCATGAATTCGTCCAGGGCCCGGGCCATGCGGCTAACGGCTTCTTCCCGGTCGGCGCCATTGACGATGATCTTGGCGAGCATGCTGTCGTAGTAGGGACAGACATCATAGCCGGAATAGATGTGCGAGTCGATGCGTACGCCGGGGCCGCCGGGGAAATGCACCCACTCGATGCGGCCGGGTGACGGGGAAAAATTATTGAAGGGATCTTCGGCATTCACACGCCATTCGATCACATGCCCCTGCTGGCGCACCTGTTTCTGGTCGAACGCAAGTTTCTGACCGGCGGCGATCTTGATCTGCTCCTTGACTATATCCGTGCCAGTGGCCACTTCCGTAACCGGGTGTTCGACCTGTACCCTGGTGTTCATTTCCATGAAGTAAAAATCACCGCGCGCATCCAGCAGGAATTCAATAGTGCCGGCATTGCGGTAGCCGATGGACTCAGCGGCACACTTGGCGGCTTTGATCATCTTGCGCCGCTGACCGGAGTCCAGCACGGGACAGGGGGTCTCCTCGAGCAGTTTCTGATGGCGGCGCTGGATACTGCAGTCGCGTTCGCCCAGGGCCACGACATTGCCGTAATGGTCCGCCAGTATCTGAATTTCAACATGCCGGGCGTTTTCAATGTATTTTTCCACGTAAACGGCGGAATTGCCGAAGGCCCGCTCGGCTTCGGCACTGGCCATCAGGAACCCCTGGGACAGACTGACATCATTGTGGGCGATCCGCATGCCCTTGCCGCCGCCGCCGGCGGAGGCCTTGATCAGTACCGGGTAACCGGCTATCCGGGCGGCTTCCAGGGCTTCTTCCTGGGTGCGCGCCACGGACTTGCTGCCGGGCACGGTGGGCACGCCTAATTTGCGCATGGTCTCGCGGGCCACGGACTTGTCGCCCATGCTCTGGATGTTTTCCGCGGATGGGCCAATGAAGGTAATGTTGCACCCTTCGCAAATCTGGACGAAATGGGCGTTTTCAGAAAGAAACCCGTACCCGGGATGAATGGCCTCTACATCAGCGACTTCGGCGGCGCTGATGATGTTGGCTATTTTCAGATAGCTGTCGCCCGCGGCGGCCGGGCCAATGCAAATGGCTTCGTCGGCTAACTGAACATGCAGGGAATGCGCGTCCACATCCGAATACACGGCGACGGTTTTCACCCCCAATTCACGGCAGGCTCTGATAATGCGCACGGCAATCTCGCCGCGGTTTGCCACAAGTATGCGGTTGAACATTTGCGGTTTTCCCATCCTGTCACATTTTTTCGATCTTGAACAACGGCTGCCCATATTGCACGGGGCGGGCATTTTCGACCATGATTTCACGCACAATCCCACAAACCTCAGCCTTGATTTCGTTCATTACTTTCATGGCTTCCACGATGCACAGGACGCTCTCCGGCCCGACTTCCTGCCCGATATTGACGAAGGGCGACGTCTCCGGCGAGGAGGACTGGTAGAAAGTGCCGACAAACGGCGCCTTGACGATTTCGTACCGGCCATCATCCACCTCTTCGGTCACATTGGGCGCAACGGCGGCCACGGCGACCGGGACGGGGGCCGGCGGGGGCAAGGGCGGTAGGGCATAGCCGCGTTTGATTGCCATGCGCACGCCTTCTTCCTCGACCTCGAATTCGGTCAGATCATTATCGGTCATGAGCTGCACGATTTCCTTGATTTCTTCCAATTTCATAGGTCATCCTTGTTGTTGCGGCTGTTTAAATACTCCACCAATCCATTCAAGGCCAAATGGTAACCCATAGGGCCGAACCCCATGATCTGTCCCAGACAGGCGCCGGCCGTCAGGCTGCGATGCCGGAAATCGTCGCGGGCCGCCGTATTGGATATATGCACTTCCACGCATGGCAGATCCACGGCCTGGATGGCGTCACGCAATGCCACACTGGTATGGGTGAACCCGCCGGGATTGATAATCAGGCCCTGGCAGAGTTCCCGACCGGCCAGAATATGCGATACCAGCACCCCCTCTTCGTTGCTTTGCGCGGCGGATATGCGCACATTAAGCGATCGGGCATATTCCGCCAGCCCGTGCATAATCTGGTCGAGCGTCAACGCGCCATAGATTTGCGGTTCCCGCAAGCCCAGCATTCCCAGATTCGGACCGTTTATGATATTAATTTGCATCGCACGTTAATTGTAGCATTTGCACCGGCGCCCTGCCAAGTATTTTACCCGTTATTCAGGATTCCTGTCGCTGATTGCGCCGGGACTGGTAACAGGCATGTTCAAACCGCAGGCAGCATTTCAGCCGTCCGCACATACCGTTCAGGTTGGCCGGATTGATGGCCAGCCCCTGCTGCTTGGCCATGCGTATGTTGACATTGTCAAATTCGTTAAGCCAGGAGGTGCAGCATAGCCGGCGGCCGCAGGCGGCAAACCCGCCTGCCATGGCGGCCGCACTGCGGGGCCCGATCTGCCGCATTTCCACCCGGGCCCGCAATTCAGCACTCAGCACCTGAACCAATTTCCGGAAGTCAACACGTTCCTCGGCGGTGTAGAGCAGTTTAATCACACTGCGATCGAGGGAGTAGCGCACCTTCAGCAGGCGCATGTTCAGGCGCAGTTGCTCGATCATGGCGCTGCAGCGCGTCCAGGCTGTACGGGCAAACAGGGCGTTTTCACTGGCCTTGGACTGATCCTGCAGGGTGGCGCGCCGCAGCACCTGCGACAGATTGGTCGGCGGATCGCCTTCCGCTTCCGCCAGCCGCGCGACCCGGCCGGCGTCGAGCAGTCCATCGGCCTTGAAAACGCAGTGATCACCCTCGGCTATCGCCAGCTCGGCTGTGCCGTAGCATTTCAGGTGGTGCGGGTCCTGGCAATCGACATAGATTATGCGGAACACGGGCTACCTCTAGCAGTTGCTATTATCGTTCGGCCATGGCGCCGGCGGATCATGCTTCCAGGCGCACAAAACCATGTTCGAAAACCGTGGCTTCCGGCAGGTGCCGGGCCAGTTGCGCCTGCATTTCCTCAATGATGCCGATATTAGCCAAGGCCCGGGCATAAGTCAACCCGGCGGCATCCGCGCGTAACCGCGCGGCGGACTCCTGAAACGCCAAATGCTCCTCCTCAACGCCGCAAAGACACAGCAAAAGGTCGCGGTGCCAGAGCATCAGCCATTCCAGGATGGTTTCGCGCCGATCACGATAGCGCGCTTCCAGGCGCGCCGTCCTGATCGCCTCCATTTTTTCGCGCAGGTTTTTCTCCAAGTCCATATTGGGATTATCGGCCGGCGGATCTTCTTCAGCAATGGTCTTCCTGATCTCCTGCAGGCGTTCCATCAATGCGCGCGCGCGCGCCAGGGCCGGCATCACGCCCTGCTCCCCGGCGGCGGACATTACCTGGACGACCAGCGCGCGGCAGACGCGACTGTCTTCCTCGTTGACTCCGGTCAGAGTCAGGCGCTGGCAGCGGGATACCACTGTGGTGATCAAGGCGCTGGGGCTGTCGGTCAGTAACAGAAACAATGAATCAGAAGGCGGCTCTTCCAGTGTTTTCAGAATGATATTGGCGGCTTCGTCCTGCAGACGGTCGACATCCTCCAGCACCACGATTTTACAACCGCCGGCAAATGCGCTGCGCATCACATGCTCGCGCATCCGGTGGGCCTGTTCGACCACGATGCGGCGCGATTTGCTCTGCGGTTCGATCCATAAAAGGTCCGGATGCGAGCGCTCCGCAGCCTGGTGACAGCCGCGGCATTTATGGTCCGGTTCGCGGGCCGCCAGCTCCAGGTACCCGGAGCGCACCGCCCGATGAAAGTCCTGCGACTCGCGTTCGATGCGATCGGCCACGGCTCCGGCGGCGGCTTCCCGCCCCTGCACACGCCGCAGGCCGATTTCCACCTCCAGATCCAGCAGGAACGTCAGCGCGGGCTTCAGCCCGCCGGTGGCCAGGGCATTCAACGCGGGGAGCTCCGCCAGGGCGAAGTCGCGGCCGTATCCCTGGTAGGCGATCGTGGAATCGGTGAAACGGTCGCAGATTACATGCGTACCGGCATTCAACGCCGGACGAATGACTTCCTCCACCAGCTGAGACCGGCAGGCCAGAAACAGAAACAATTCGGTTGCGGCCGCGGGCGCCTTCTGGTCATGATCCTTGAGCAGGGAGCGCACAGCTTCACCCAGGTGCGTGCCGCCCGGCTCACGCGTGAACAGCACCGCGCGGCCAGCTTCCTGCAGCCGATCAGCCAGCGCGGCGGCGTGGGTGGATTTGCCGGCGCCTTCGGGGCCTTCAAAGGTGATCAGTTTACCGGACAGACTCACGGCGCGTTCCTTTTCAACTTAAAACCATCGGCCGCATCCTGGATCGTCCAGCCCCGGGCGGCTATCATATCACGCAGCCGATCCGCTTCCGCCCAATTGCGGGCGGCGCGCGCGCGGCGGCGTTCTTCAGCCATTTGAACTAGGTCTTCCGGCGCTGTCTCCGGCGCCGGCGCCAAAAAACCGAATACCCGGTCTATATCGTCCAATATTGTCAGCGTGGCGGCAGCCTCCGGAGCAGGCAATTCACCGGCGTCCAGGCGGCGGTTGCCTTCGTGAATCAGATCGAACAGGGCGGCCAGCGCCATAGAGGTATTCAAATCGTCATCCATGGCGCGGCGGAAGGACATCCGGGCCTCCTCCAGCCAGGCCGGAGTTTTACCGGGTGCGGCGGCCTGCGCGGCTAGCCGCTCGCGGAATTCATCCGCACGCCGCAGCGCGGCCCGGGCGGCGTCCAGTGAGGCCAAATTAAAGTTCAGGGTCTGCCGGTAATGGGCTGAGGCCAGCACATACCGGATTTCGCGGCCGGAATAACCGCGTTCCAGCAGGTCGCGCAGAGTGTAAAAATTACCCAGTGATTTGGACATCTTGCGTCCATCCACCACCAGGTGGGCGCAATGCATCCAGTAGGTCACGAAGGGCACACCGGTGGCGGCTTCGCTCTGGGCGATTTCATCTTCATGATGAGGGAATATATTGTCCATCCCACCGGTGTGCAGGTCAAATCCGGCACCAAGATATTTCATGCTCATGGCGGAACATTCCAAGTGCCAGCCAGGCCGGCCGCGGCCCCAGGGCGAGTCCCAGAACACCTCGCCATCCTCCGGCGTCCAGGCCTTCCACAGGGCAAAGTCGGCCGCATTTTCCTTCTGGTACTCGTCCTGGGCAATGCGGGCACCCGGCTTCAATCCCGCCATGTCCAGATGCGCCAGGCGGCCATAGGCGGGAAAGCGATTGATCTCAAAATAAATCGAATGATCCGCCGAATGGTAGGCGAAGCCCTTGTCCAGCAGCGTTTCAATCAACGCGATCATTTCGGGAATGTGCTCGGTGGCGGCTGGATAAAACTCCGCGCGGGCGATGTTGAGTGTTTGCAGATCGGCGAAAAAGGCATCCTTGAACTTGCGGGTGTATTCGTCCAGCGGCAGGCCGGCAGCCTGAGCTCCGCGGATGGTCTTGTCGTCCACATCCGTCAGGTTCATTACCTGTCGCGGTTGGTAGCCCAGGTATCCGAGGTAGCGCCGCAGCAGGTCTTCAAACACGTAAGCGCGGAAATTACCGATGTGGGCGTAGTTATAGACCGTCGGTCCGCAGGTGTACATGCCGACCGTCGGCGGCCGGGTTGGTGTGAAGACTTCCTGCTGCCTGGACAAGGTATTAAAGATTTTAAAGGCCATTATATACCGCTTCCCCATCAGCCTGGTTCATGCAAAACTCCGGTGCAAGCTTGATCCACCGTGGCCACCGCCATGGCGGCTATACCCTCCCGCCGTCCCAGACTACCCAAACGCTCCATCGTGGTGGCCTTGACGGATACCCGGTCCACCGGCAGACCCAATGCGCCGGCCAAGCGCTCGCACATCAGCATGCGATGCGGCATCAGCCTGGGCTGTTCGGCGATGACCGTGGCATCCACATTGACCACCTGCGCCCGCAGGCCGGCCAGACGCCGGCCGACCGCGGCCAGCAGTTGCAGGCTGTCGGCATCCTTCCAGCGCGGGTCGCTGTCGGGAAAATGCATGCCGATATCGCCGTCCGCCACCGCGCCCAGCAGCGCGTCGGCGACGGCATGACAGAGCACATCCGCATCCGAATGCCCCGCCAGACCCAGGTCATGCGGGATTTCCACCCCGCCCAGAATCAGCCGGCGGCCGACCATCAGGGGATGAACATCAAACCCTATGCCGGTACGAATCATGCCGTAGCCTGCAGCGCGGCCAGGGCGGCAGCGTAATCCGGCTCCTGGGCGATTTCCGGCACCTGTTCAACATACAACACCCGGTTTCCGGCATCCAGTACCAGCACCGCGCGGCTCATCAGACCGGCCAACGGACCGTCCAGCATTGCCACGCCGTAGTCTCTGCCGAAATCCGGCGCGCGCATGGTGGACAAGCTGACTATATTCTGCAAGCCCTCGCTCGCACAGAACCGCTGCTGGGCAAACGGCAGATCGGCGGAAATGTTCACCAGCGCCACATCCGCCATGTCGGACACAGCCTCATGAAACCGCCGCGCGGAAGCGGCACATACGGGAGTATCCAGGCTGGGCACAATATTGAGAATTTTGCGCTTTGCGCCAAGTTGTTCCAATCCAACGTCCTGCAACTCGGCATTGGTCAAACGGAAAGCGGGCGCCATGCAGCCCACAGCGGGTAATTGGCCGGCCGTGTTGACCGGCTGGCCCTTGAACATAATCTTTGCCATAGCCAACCTCCTCCTGATTTGTGATTTACACGCAACTTGCCCGACAATAAATCAGCGGCGGGGACGCGATGAACGGTGCGGACCACCCGAACGACCACCAGCACGACTACCCGTTCGACGCCCGCCTGAAGATGGGCGACTACGGCCGGCCGGACGTCTTGCACGGCGCTGGGGTTCCGCACCGGCGGTTTCTCCGCCGCCGGGACGCGGCGGCAGGTGCAGCCATGCCTCCGGAGGCTGTTCATAAGGCAGGCTGCGTCCGATATATTCCTCAATAGCCATCATGTTGAAAGAGCCGGCCTCGCATGCAAAAGAAATGGCCGTGCCTTTGGCGCCGGCCCGGCCGGTGCGTCCGATGCGATGCACATAGTCTTGGGCTTCTTCCGGCAAATCATAATTAACCACATGGGTGATGCTGTCCACATGAATACCGCGGCCGGCCACATCCGTGGCCACCAGCACCTTGGTCTCGCCGGCACGGAAACGCTCCAGAATTTTAAGTCTTTGCCGCTGAGGAACATCTCCGGAAAGAGCATCGCATTCCACCCCGTAATCCCGCAGCTGACGCGCAACCCGGTCCACGGCATCGCGCCGATTGCAGAACACCAGAATGCGTTTGGCATCTTCTTGTTCAGCAATGTTTTTCAAAACAGCCAGTTTACTGCGGGCCGAAACGGAAAAAATGCGCTGATTAATCAAGTCCAGCGTCACCTGTTCCGCCTCCACTTCCAGTTTGATTGGATCATTCATCCAGCGTTCCGCCAGACGCATAACTTCCGGACTGAGAGTGGCGCTGAACAACATGGTCTGGCGACGGTCTTTATCAGGCAGGCTGTAAACTATTTTGCGGACATCGGGAATGAACCCCATGTCCAGCATGCGATCGGCCTCATCGATCACCAGAATCTCGACATGGCGCAGATTAACCACGCGCGAGTCGCGAAAATCCAGCAGCCGGCCCGGCGTGGCCACCGGGATGTCGCATGGTTCACGCAGCTGCTGCTGCTGTTTGGCATAGTCCATGCCGCCGTAAACCGCCATGGCGGAACAATTACTGTAATGACCAAGCGCCTGGGCGTCATTGTTTATCTGGATGACCAGTTCGCGGGTGGGCGCAATGACCAGCATCCGCGGCGCCCCGGGTTTACGGGCGCCGGCAACCGGTTTCTTGATGAATTGGGCTAACGCCGTGATTAAAAAAGCCGCGGTTTTACCGGTGCCCGTCTGCGCGCGACCGGCGACATCACGCCCTTGCAAGGCCGGCGGCAGGCAGAGCGCCTGGACCGGGGTGCAATATGCAAACTTCAAATCGGCCACGGCATGCATGATCTCCGTCGGCAATGGCAGATCATGAAACCTGGTCTTGCCTTCCTCCGGTGGCACCTGGAAATTATCAGGTTTCCAGTCCGCGGTGGACTGCTTGGTTGAAGCCGGGGCCTTTTCCCCGGCGGCGGGACGACCCGGCCGCTGCTTGCGTCTGCTAGGCCGCGTTGGCGGCGGCGCCTTAGACGCTGCCGCCTTGGTACCGGTGGATTTCACCCCAAACAGTTTGCTGCTGATCTTTTTGATTAACCTTTTTATGAGGCGAGTTGCGCCAGGTATCGATAATCAGCTGGAGGTCGTAGATGCTGACGGGCTTGGTGACATAGGCCAGTGGTTTCAGCGACAAGGCACGATCCATCAAATCGCGATCAACGTAGCCGGTCATGAAAATCAAACGCACTTTCCGCAAGGTCCTGATTTTTTGGGCGGCCTCTATGCCATCCATCTCCCCTGAAAGATTTATGTCCATCAATACCAAGTCCGGCCGGCTGCGAAAGGCGCACGCCACGGCATCCTCACCAGTGGCCACCACGCCGCAGACCTCGTGACCGGAACTTTCCAGTTCCATACGCAGGCTGAGTCCGATGATGCCCTCATCTTCGGCAATCAATATTTTCGTTGGCGATTGATTACACATCGCGCGCCCCGCTCCCCCTGCCCTCTGCCCGGTTGGCCGGCCTTGGTTGGCTAAGCCTTCAAATCCTGGATTGGTACACTCGATTGACAAAAGTAATTTTGCAGCCCAGCCCTGGTCTGTTTCGGAATTCGCCCCGGCCTTGCAGTTGTTGTTCGGCCAGGGCAAAGATACTCTGCAAGCCCAATGATTTCCGGCCGCGGAAATCAAAATTGTCCGGTACCCCCACCCCATCATCGACATAATCCATGACGATGGTATCATCTTCAGCGGAAATCATCAGACTGATCACACCATGCTCCCGCCCGACAAACGCATATTTTAATGAATTCACCACCAGTTCATTTGTAATCAACCCACAGGGCACGGCAATATCGATCAACACCGTCAGCGGCGCAACGTCAAGTTCAAGTCTTATCTTGTCACCTTGTGTATTGTAGCTTTTAAACAACAAATCCGTCAAATCACGAATATAATCCTGTAAATCGATCTTGGAGAGATCCTGAGCCTGACACAATTTCTGGTGGACCAGGGCCATGGCCTGAATACGGGCAACAGTGTCTTTGAATATCCGGCCTACTTCCGGACTGCCGCTGTATGCCGCCTGCAACCCCAGCATTGAACAAATGACCTGCATATTATTCTTGGTGCGATGATATAACTCACGCAGAAGGGTATCCTTTTCAGCCAATGATTTTTTAAACGCTCTTCGCTTTCTTTTAGTGACTTTTCTGCGCGGTATTTCTCCGTTACGTCAGAGAAAACCAGCACTACGCCAACCACTGCGCCGTTTTTATCCTTGATCGGCGCAGCTGTGTCGGCGATCTGATGACGAATACCATTGCGGGATATCAACATTGTCTGATTCGCCAGCCCCGCAACCCGCCCCAAGGCCAGGACCCTGTGCACCGGATTTTCCACCGCCCTGCCGGTATCGGCATTGACAATACAAAACACTTCATCCAGAACACGGCCCCGGGCTTCCTTTAAATTCCAACCGCACATTTTTTCGGCCACGTAATTCATATTCACTACCCGGCCGCCCTCATCAGTGGCTATTACCCCGTCACCGATAGATTGCAATGTAATGCTGAGATTCTCCACGCTTTCCCGCAAAGCCTCTTCCGCCCGCTTGAGCGCGGTAATATCCACCGCCATCTCATATCGAACTTTGCGGCCGTCCGGCCAGACGATGCCCCGGTCCAGACAACGATACCAACGTTTACTTCTGGAGTTGTGAAATTCCCAAATATAGTCCTTGCCGAAATTATTTCCGAATATGCGTTGATTGGTACAGAAAGGACATGGCGATGGAAGATTATGGAAGTGTTCATAACACTTCCGGGAGCCCGGTTCGCCGAATGCGTCCAATAGCGCCCGATTGATGTGCAAAATTTCGTAGGTTTCCGGATCGGCGACATATACCGGGTCAGGATTGGCATCCATGATTGCCAGTAGTTGTTCATGGTTCTCACGTATTTTGTCTGCCGCCTTTTTGCGTTCCGTTGTATCAATGAAGAAGCCGACATTGCAGGGACGTCCGTCCAGAATCATCGGGGTGCCGCTGATGTCCACATAGACAATAGAGCCGTCCTTGCGACGACAGGGAATATCATGTATCTTGTGTGACTGTTGCAGCATGTAGTTGAATTTATCGTCCACCAGTTTGTGTATTTCAGGGGGATGAATATCATACAGGGTAAGTTTGATCAATTCATCCGCATTGTATCCCAGCAGACGGCAGATGGCGGGATTGGCGTACCGAAACCTCCTGGTCTCGGCATCGGCCACCAAAATGCCGTCATTGGCACTCACAAAAAGGGCCTTGTAGCGTGCTTCCGATTCGCGCAACATTTGCCGCATGCGGTATTCATCAGTTACATCACGGAAAACCAACGCGGCTCCAATGATCTGCCCCTGCGCATCACGAATCGGAGCGGCGCTGTCGGCAATCTGACGAGCGACACCGTCACGGGACAATAAAAGTGTATTATTTGCCAGGCGGGCAAGCTCCCCCGTGTGTAGCACACTGGCCACAGGATCATTCAAAGGCTCGCGCGTATGCACATCGCACAATCTGAAAATATCCCGCAGGGGTTGACCACGGGCCTCTTCCAGGGACCAGCCGGTAAGCCGTTCCGCCACAGGATTCATCCGCGTTACACAACCCCGATTATCCGTGGCAATGACCGCATCCCCGATTGAATTGAGCGTAATGGCCAGATTGTTTTCACTGGCCAGCAGCGTCTGTTCCATGCGCTTGCGGTGGGTGATATCCGTGGCAATACCACACATGGCTACCGCGTTGCCCTGCGCGTCGTACACCAGCTGCGTGCGGCAGTCCAGGATCAATTCCTCGCCCGAGGAGTTATAATTGACTACTTCACCCCGCCAACTGCCCTGCTGTAGAGTCTGTTCAATGATATTATGCTGAGATGAGCCGCGCGTTTGATCTTCACCATAATCAAATACAGAAGCTCCCAGCAATTCTTCACGGGTGCGCTGGATTAAACGGCATTCCGCATCATTGACATATATGATCCGACCCTGCAGATCGGTGATGGTAATCGCATCCTGGATCTGATTCATCACCAGAGGCTGCAAATGGTCCCAATCCACCGTGTAATGGTCATTGGTCATGGTTGCGTCCCCGCCACCGAGCCACTACCGTACCGTGTTAGCCTGCGTTTGATTTTTGCCGTAAAGTCTTGGATAGGCAATCATTATTTTAAAATCATTGCTGCATCCCATTGAAAATTGGAATGAGGGAACGATGGAAGAATAATGGTGATATGTTTGCGGCACGAAATCCGGCCAGCACAAAACCGGAATCATGCTTAACAAAAACAGCATGTCTGTGTTTTGTAACTCTAGCATTATTAAAGCTAGCGCAATCTGCTCACCATCAATCATTTACCAATATTTCTGGCGCCTGCCTGTCTGATGCAGACCTGTAACACCGCAATATCAGACGGTGTAACTCCTGGAATACGAATAGCTTGCCCTAAATTGACGGGACGGACCTGCTCCAGTTTACAGGAGGACTCGTAACGCAAGGCTTTGATGGATTTGTAGTTTAGGTTGGGAGGGATTCTCTGTGCTTCAAGGTTCCGCAAACGCGCAATAGCCGTTTGCTCGCGCTCAATGTAGCCGGCATATTTTACATCGGTCTCTATCTGTTCGGCTATGTGCTGTGGCAAATCGTGCCTTGCACCAGGCAAATCTGCATACCGGCAACCTGGCCGACACAACAATTGAGCCAGCGTCTTTTGACCCTTGTAATGCCTGTGCAACCGTTTCGTTTCGCGCTCTATCATCAACATCTCGTCCTTTACCTCTGCCAGCTCCGACTCATTCACAATTCCAGCGTCCCGGGCTTGCGCGAGCAAGCGATAGCGTGCATTATCCTGACGCAAGACCAAACGATGCTCAGCACGTGAGGTAAACATCCGGTACGGTTCATCAACCCCCTTGGTCACCAAATCATCAACCAACACGCCAAGATAGCCGTCATACCTTTGAATCTCTACGGGCGGCATCCCTTGCGTCTTACGCGCGGAATTGATCCCCGCCAACAAGCCCTGCGCTGCCGCCTCTTCATACCCTGTAGTGCCGTTAATTTGCCCTGCAAAATAAAGATTATCAATTTTTTTTGATTCCAACGCATGATTTAACTGCCGCGGATCCACAAAATCATATTCAATGGCATAACCAGGCGACAATATTGTTGCTTTTTCCAACCCTGATATGGAATGCACCATCTCCAACTGTACCGACTCGGGCAGGCTGTTCGAGATGCCATTTGGATAGATCTCGACGCAATCCCGTCCCTCGGGCTCCATAAACACATGATGCGCGTCTTTGGCCGAGAACTTAACCACTTTATCCTCTATGGAAGGACAATAACGAACACCTGTCCCTGTAATCATTCCACCGTATAGAGCACTTTCACCCAAGGCCGCCCCAACAATGCTGTGCGTCTGCGGATTGGTATGTGTTAAATGACATAATAATTGGTCACTACCAGGACACCACGGACGCATTTTTTCGTGAAACTGTTCCACGTGGAACAGAGCGTTAAAACCAGCGTGATCAACATTTTTTTGTTCCACGTGGAACATTGCCGCATCTAAAGCGGCGGCACGCGAGAAAAACTTTGGTCTTTTCATACCGGGCTGCGGCATCATCTTTGAGTAATTAATTGAGTCTCGATGAAGGCGAGGCGGAGTTCCTGTCTTAAACCTTGCAAATTTGATACCGTTTTTTTGCAATGAATACGAGAGCTGCCGAGCGGATGGCTCGCCAACGGTGCCGGCCGGGGTTCCTTGGCGTCCAATGTAAATCATCCCGTTAATAAACGTTCCGGTTGTGACAACGGCAGCATCAGCTTTAACGTTCACGCCATCGATATTCGCGCCAATTAATTTTCCGTTGTTCAGCAGTATTTCCGTCACTTCACCCTGGCGCAGGTCGAGGTTGGCAGTATTTTTCAAAATCCACAGCATTCTACAGGAGTAGGCGGCTTTGTCACATTGCACCCGCAGCGCTTGGACCGCCGGTCCTTTACGGGTATTCAACACGCGAAAATGTATTTCGGAATAATCCGTATTACGTCCCATTTCACCGCCAAGGGCATCAATTTCACTTACCAGATGTGACTTGGAAATACCCCCGACCGCAGGATTGCAAGGCATCCCGGCCACCCGACCCAAGTTGTGGGTTACCAGCAATGTTTTCTGTCCCATCCTGGCGGCAGCCAGAGCGGCTTCACAACCTGCATGGCCGGCACCGATTACAATTATTGAGTATTTATTAATTAATTTACCTTAATAGATAATGTAATATATGCATTAATAATTGTTGTTATATAATATGCGTTAATAAAACAATATTACTTTAAAAAATATACACCAGGTTTTAACCAGTCTCATAGGTTTGTTTGACTATCGCTTGCGTCAGTCCTATACTGAAAAAACATGCAGGCATACAGCAAATTTTACTGGCCTTTAGCTTTGATAAGCCTGGTCGTGCTGATGGAATCTCAATTCCAGAATGCCGTACTCGCCCGCTATCCCAATCCGGAGCTGCAACTGAGCACTTTCGCCTTGGCGGCCAGCTGTTTCAACCTGATTAATTCATTGCTATCTTTTGTTCCTCAGATGGTTACGGTTTTGGCGCGCACAAAACATGCTCGACGCATCTGCCGTATTTTCGTGATGACCATCGGTTCCATTATGACATTAATTCTGGCAATGGTGGCATATCCGGCCCCCGGCACCCGTATTCTCGCTGCTTTATTGAGCATCCCTGCCGAAATTACGCCTGATGTTGTCCGTTACCTGCGATGGCTGACGCCGCTGGTAATGGTAAATGCCATGCGCCATTATTGCACCGGTATCCTGGTCCAAGCCGGCGCCACCAGATCCATGACCGCTCTTAATATTCTGCATCTGATTGTTTTGGTGACTGTGCTGCTGATGGGCCGTTTCCTTAACTGGCGTCCGATCAGCGCACTGGCTGGCGCAACCATATCCTCTAATGTAATTCATCTTATCATCATATCATGGATTGCCTTCCATATCAACGACGAACCGAAACAGCAGAATGCTTCAACTGAACTGGGCTTTTATGATATCTTCAAATTTTTCTGGCCGGTAGCGGTCACCAGCGCCATGTTTGCCATGTCCCGGCCTGTAATGTACGCCTTTGTCAACCGGACGGGGGAGGCCTTGCTTACTGTGGCGGCCTTGCGTTTGGCTTTCGACGTTTCCATGTTTTTCCAGAACCCGGTGAATCAGTTCCGCCATCTCTACACAGTGTTCGGAAAAGAAGACCCCGCTGGTGTCAAATTATTCATGCGCAAAGTGACGTTTGGACTTGTTGGCGTAATGGCACTGCTGGCATTCACCCCCTTAAGCCGACTGCTTTTCAAGCAGATCATGGGGGCCGGGCCGGAACTCACCCAGGCGGCCATCCAGACCCTGCGCATTCTGTGCCTGGCCCCGTTGGTCATATCCATCCGTAATGTTTACCACGGACGGATGATGGTCGGGAAAAAGACCATCGGTATGGCCGTTGGCGCCGTCATGCGTGTTGTGGCTATTGGCGTTTTGTCGTGGACATGTTATCATTTTGGCCTGTTGAACCACGTGACCTGTGCCATGTTGCTGGTGACGGGCTTCATCATGGAGGCGGCCTGCGCGCGCATGAGTGTTAAAAACAACAGCAATTTGAATTTGAAGGACTGACCCCAATGTGGCATGTTTTGCATTTGCGGCCGCGGTGCGAGAAGAAGATGCGAACTTACCTTGACGGACTGTCGCTGACGAATTATCTGCCGCTGGCGTCTGTGACCAGGATTTATCAACGTCGTAAGGTGGTTTTTGAGAACCCGCTTTTCCCGGGGTATATCTTCGCGTTTTTCAACCCGGACCAGCGGCTGTCCATCCTGAAAAGCCCCATGCTTGTACGTATTATCCCGGTACCCAACCAGGCACAATTAATTTATGAACTTGATCAGCTCAAGGCGGCCCTGGCGGAGAATCCCTTTCTGAAGGCCCGCCCCGGCATAGCCCGTGGCGATCGGGTTCGTATCACTGCCGGGCCGCTGCGCGGTATCGAAGGGATCATTCAGATCATGAAGGGTTCCTCCCAGGTGGTGTTGAGCGTGGATGCCATCGGCCAGGGGGTGGCGGTGGAAGTAGCCATGGATGCACTGGAAACAATCTGAGGAAGGCACAATTATCATGTCACATGCATCCATTAAATGTCTGTTTTTTGATCGCGATGGCGTGGTGAACGAGGACCCGGGGGAGGGGTATGTATTGCATTGGGAGGATCTGCATGTGATCCCATCTTTTCTGGATTGCCTGCGCCTGGCCCAACGCCATGACTATCGCGCGGCGATAGTTACCAATCAGCGTTGTGTGGCCAGGGGGATACTTTCTATAGAACAATTGGAAGATATGCATCACCGCCTGGGGATACTTATCCGCCGGCATGGTATCCCCCCGCTGCTGGATATTATCTATTGCCCGCACCATCCCCATGAGTGCGACTGCCGCAAACCTTTACCGGGAATGATCACGCAATTGGCCCGGCGCCACGGCATCAATCTGTCATATTCCTGGATGATCGGCGACCGTGAAACCGATGTGCTGGCCGGCCGCGCCGCGGGCTGCCGGACCATCCTGGTGCAGCAACCCGCCAGCTCTTCGCTGGCTGATCACATCGTGCCTGACATGCCGTCATTACCGGCTCTGTTGGAGCGGCTGCTGGAAGACACGGCCGCTGCTCAGTAGTAAATCCCCTGGTCCAGCGCATCGGCTAGGACCCGGTAAAAGGCATCGCGCACATAGTTGTAACCGGTATCGTTGGGATGATTGGCGCTTTCCTGTTCCATCAAGCTGGTCTGCCATCCGGGAACACCGGTAATAGCTTCATAAACCCGGGCCACGGGAATTCCGGAATCGGATGCTATCCGGGGTATGCGGGGATTGAACTGCACAATACGCGCCTGCTGGACACTGCGGTCCTTGTAAATATTGCTGATCACCGGCGGGATAGTTGCCAAAACGACGTACACGCCGCGATCCTGCGCCATCTGTACCATGCTGCGCAGATTACTTTCCAATTGATTAAAGTCATTACCGGCCCCCAGATCGTTGGTGCCTTCCATTAACAACACCAGGCGCGGGGCCTGCTGCTCCAATACCGCCGCAAAGCGGCGGCGGCCGGCGGAACTGGATTCGCCGCTGATGCCGGCATTGATCGAGATAAAATGGCTGCCGTAAACTTCATTCAACCAGCGTTCGACCCGGATGGGATAGCCGGTGGCGGGACCTTGTCCGCTGCTGCCGGAGCCATAGGTAATACTGTCGCCAAATGCCAGGAATTTGAAGGGCGCCTGATAAATTGAAGGTATCAGGCGCCAGGCGGTTCCGGCTGGACCCAGTTCCGATGTGGCCGGCTGATAACCGTCGTTGGACATCCGCGCATACCATTGGCCGGTGGCCACATTGCGCACAACGGGATCGGCCAGACCGTCCCCGTCATAATCCGCTGGCGCCGGCTGCCAGCCCGGACCGCCGCAGATGGCGGTAGCCGGGAGATAGCCGGATCCGGACATCATCACCGTCCAGACACCCAGCGTGCGATGATACAGCGCCGGATCGGCCAGACCATCCCCGTCATAATCCGCCGGCACCGGCTGTTGCCAGGGCCCGCCAAAATCAGCCTGAACCGGCTGATAGCCCTCGCCGGAAAACATTACGATCCATTTTCCCAGCATTTCATGATACAAGGCCGGATCGGTAATGCCGTCGCCATCATAATCCGCCGGCACCGGGAGCCAGCCCGGGCCGCCCCAGGCCAGTACCTGCTCTTCATGATTCAGCCCGGAAAGCTTGATCCGCCAGTAACCGGAGGCGGCATCATAGAG
>JAIVGW010000404.1 GCA_020201415.1 Lentisphaerota bacterium | reverse complement strand
CTTTAAATCAGGACTTGACCTCGCGCGGGCTGGTACCGGCACGCGGCGAGCGGCGAGGTGTTTTGCAATTATGTGACGCGTTTTGTGTTCCATCGCCGCAGTCCGGTGGTGCGCATTTTCCATACCTGGATTTTTACCGGTGACGGCAACCGCGACCGGATCGCCAACATGGGCTGGCGTTTTTGCGCCGCGTCACATTTCCGGCCTGACGGGTTTCTGTCCGCGTTTGAGGACGGCGAATGGCTTGTCGGCGACGCCCTGGTGCAATTTGACTACCAGATGTTCGATCATATCGACCAGGATGCGCGCGTTGAGCGCGCCGGCCGGACGCCCGGCGTCCTGAGCGGGCTGGCGGGCGGCGTGCGCGTGATGTTCGGTGTCAAGGATTTCTGGCAGAGCTTTCCGAGCGAGCTTGAACTTGGCAATGCGGGATTTATCTTTTACAACTGGCCCAAACGCAACCGGCCGCCCGCATTCGAACGGCCCGTGGCGCGGTGCGACGCGTTCCGTAACCGGTTTGCCCATGAGGGCGAGATGTTGGATTTTCGTATGCCGGACGAGTATGCCGAGGGTGATATCTGGCGGGAATCTTCACGCAGCGAAAGGCATTGGGCGGAGGGCAGACCGGAAACGGCCAACGCCCAGGGCATTGCCCGTACCGAGGAGATGTTTCTGGTTTTTTCCGGAGCCGATGCGCCCGTTGATGAAATCTCCCGAATTATCCGCGGTTTGAACGACGAATCGCTGCGGGCGGTTGTAGATCCAGTGTGGATGTGTGCCAGCGGGGTGTTCAGCGATGTGCCCATCCACCCGCGGGATACTGTGAATTTCGCCGAAGTGGAACGCCATTATGACCTGGTTGTCGATGCGCCCACCCATTGGGTCGAGCGTTACGGCGTGTACGGCATGTGGCTGCATGGTGACTATCCCACGTGGGACATGAACCTTGAGGGCCGCACGGTCTCCACCTACCGTGCCTATCGCGGCAACCATCATTCCTGGCCGTTGCGGTGGATTCCGTATATACGCACCGGCGAACCGCGTTTCTTCAAAATCGCCGAGAACGCCACGCGCCGGATGATCGATGCCAATTTCTGTCATTATGCGACTGAGGATGTTGACCGCAGCGTCGGGCCCGATAATTTCCGCCGGCAGGGCCGCTGGGACCGGTCGCTGCTTCCCTGGGCGGCGCGTCTGGGGCCGCACCTCAGAAGCTACAGCGTTGATTGCGATTACATGTGGGATACCTACTATCTGACCGGCTTCGCGCGTGCCAGGGATGTAGCGCTGCTCTTCGGCGAGCTTACCCGGCATGACTTCCAAGGTTTGTCGCCGAGGTCGCCGACTCCGGCCACCCGGCAAACACAAGCCGTGCTCACTTCTTACCTGGATATGTATCGGGCCACGTTTAATCCCTGGTTCATGGATGCGGCGCATGTGGTGGCCGGAGTTCACCGGGCGTTGTACGGCGATGCGGAGGAGGCCGACCCTTATTTTGCATTACGAGGAGCTCATGTTTACGGACGCGACTGTTTCCGGGGCGCCGATCACGCTTTTTACGCTTTCACGGGCAGCGAAGAGCATCGGCGCCTGGCTATGAACCGGGCCCTGAGTGGCAGCAGCCTGTTCGTCGGCTCCCGCGATCTTCAACCGGTGGCGCGTCTGGCCGCTTATGCCTGGGCAATGACCGGTGACGAGTTCTACCGGCGGCGGCTGGCCGCCGCGCTGGATGTTTTCACGGTCAAGAGCTATGACGGTGATATCGCCTGTTTTCGCGGCATCAACGACAGCCATGGCCTCATGACCCCCGGTCTGCAACGCGACATTCCCAAGGCAATGGCCGCCGTGGCACAAGGCGTGGGCCGCCCGGCCCCCTTGTACAGCCGAATTCTCATGAACCTTAACCAACGTGTTGGTGAAGATGCCTGCCATTTCTCGTTGCCCGTCGAAGTGTTTGTAAGACACGACGGCGCCGGGCCGCTCAAACTGTTCGTGGACCTGACCGGGCATTTGTCGCGGAGTTCTGGGCCGTTCCGGTATGCGGCGCATGGCCCTGACGGCAGCGTTTTTACGGGCGCAGGCGAGTCGCCGCAGTGGATCGAAATCCCGGCCGGCGCAGGCGTTTACCGGGTGGAAGTGTCCGGTAGCATTCCTTATCCCGAGAATCTGGATACTGGAGATTACCATTCAATGAGGCGCTTTCGTCGCAACTGGAGCCGGATGCTATTGCCGTTAAGTCTTCCCGGCACACCGGAGGTGTTCAGTGTTGTTTCAGGCGACGACGGCGCGCACGTCCCGGGAATGGGGATGAATGCCGGTACGCGCCATTCGGACAATCATGGGTATTGGTTCCGGGTGCCCGCGGATGTCGAGGAGTTCTGGAT
>JAIVGW010000403.1:2248-7916 GCA_020201415.1 Lentisphaerota bacterium | reverse complement strand
TGTGCGCTACGCAAACGTTGCCTGGGAAAAGGCCAGAGGCATCGCACATTACAGGTCGGTGAATATTACGATCTCATTCAGGCCCGGCGACTGGAACAGAGAAAGGAAGCATTTCAAACCGACATGCAGCATCGCAACGGCATTGAGGGCACAATCAGCGAATTGGTGCGTGCGCATGGCATGCGACGCTGTCGCTACCGGGGACTGGCAAAAGCCCGTTTGCAGAATTTGATGATCGGCGCGGCGTGCAACATTAAACGCTGGTGCCGTCGCAAGACATGGGAACAGCAAAACCTTGCCGACAGTATGGGCTCAAAGGCAGCGGGAACCATCGCCGCATGAAAAGCGACAAGAATGATCTCGCAATATGATAAAACAGCCGCATAACCGGCATGAAATGGCCGTTCGGGCCAAACAAAGTATTCGCGGTTTTGATGATTACGCCATTGCTTGTGAAGCGGCGGCCGAGCCTGAGAAAGGCAGGGTTATGTGGCGTGATAATCTTAAGAAAACAGGGGTTTTTCAGCGCAATCGAATGTCGAGACGTGACCCCTATTTGTCTGTCGAGACGTGACCACTGTTTGTCCCAGGATTATATTTACAACTGGTATTTATCCTGAAAAACAGATAATATTTTCAGGCATTGTTTAAGCCTGTTCAGGCACTGCTGTGTGAATGCCAATAATAAGGGGAATGTGATGGAATCCGTTAAAAGCATCCGAGCTGTCTTGTTGCTGCGCGGTTGTCTGGGGCTGTGTTTGTTGAGCGCCGGGGCCAGTCATGCTGCGGAAAAGCTGGTGCTGGTGGAGGACGGAGTCAGCCGCGCGCCGATCGTGATTTACCAGGACATGCCGCCGTTGACGCGGATGGCGGCCGAAGAACTGGCCGAGTACATCGAGAAGTCCAGCGGCGCCCGGCCGGAGATTATCGAAGGTCTGCCGGATCCGCTGCCGGATCACGCCATCTGGGTCGGGTATCAGCCGGTGCTGAACAAAATATTTCCAGACGTTGATTTCGATTTCAAGCACCCGGAGGAGATATTGATTGCGGCCAACACCAGCCATCTGGTGATCGCCGGCCGCGATATCTGGGATCCGGCAAACCTGGTGGTGGAAGGCAAATTCAGCAATGTTGAAGGCGTGCAGCAGGAATACGGCACGCATAATGCGGTATATACTTTTCTGCATGATCAACTCGGTGTGCGCTGGCTGTGGCCTGGTGAGTTGGGTGAGGATGTGCCGGAAAACAAGACCATCGCCCTGGATCCATTTGTCTATCGCTATCATCCCCAGGTCGTGTCTCGCGGTTCATTGTTCGCTTATTCCACCTTGCATCGTGTCGGAACGGAACGTCGCGAGCCTTACAGCGGTGGCGCGCCCAGCGGTTACTGGCTGCGGGCCCAGCGCTTGCAGTTGGACTCCATGCCGTATCCCGGTGGCGGCGGCGGGTTCGGCAAATGGTGGGAGCGTTTCCATGAGACGCATCCGGACTACTTCGCTCTGCAGCCTGGCGGCAAGCGGGATCTGTGCACGAAGCCCGGCAACGTGAAACTCTGCGTATCCAATCCGGCCGTTTGGGAGCAATGGGTGGCTGACGTTGCGGTACAATTGGAAGAAGACCCGAATTTGCGCGCGTTCAATGGCGCTCCGGGCGACGGCTACCACCATGGTCATTGCATATGCGACAACTGCCGCGACTGGGATCATCCTGACGGCGAACCACGTCGTCTGATTTGGCAGGGGCTGGCGCAGGAGTATGTGTCGTTGACCGAGCGTTACGTGATCTTTGCCAACCACCTGGCGCGTTTATTGAAAGAGCGTTTTCCCGATAAGGAACTGTATGTCTATACCTACGCCTATGGCCATACGCGTCCGGCGCCGGTGGAAGTCGTGCCGGACGACAATGTGATCATCGGCAATGTGGCGAATTTTCTGCTGAGGGGTGATGGTCCGGACGGTTCCTCAATCCGGGGAACAACGAAAAAAGAACAGTACGCCGGCTGGGGCCAGGTGACGAAAATGCATTTCTGGCGTCCCAACGTGGGCAACCCCGTGGGATTCCAGCGCGGATTTCCCGATGTGCCTTTGCAACGCACGATCGAGGATATGAAGTTTGCCGCGGAATACGGCCTGAAAGGCATCTACGTGGATCCTGGCCGAGCCCGCCGCGCTGCTGGAAAAAGCCGCTCGCGCGGCCGCCACGGGTCCGGAAGTTTACCGTAAACGGATTGACTTTGTTAAAGCCGGCTTGGATTTCACCAGACTGTTTGCCGAGTGCGGACGCCTGATGGAGCGTGTCAACGACCGCAGTAATCCGGACGAGGATGCTCGATCGCAAGTTCTGGCCAATTGGGATGCCATCCGGCAACTGCAAAAAGATCATCCCGGCGCCATGCGCTGGCGGAATATTTTCGGTAAAACCGACGGGTCGGGGCCGCCTAACATGTTTTATCCCGCCGGTTCCTGATAGCGGCGGCCGGGCCAAGTCATGCTGCCGGCGACCGTGGCGTACATTGTGTTTGTGGAAATCAGCCGGAGTTGCACAATGCTGCGCATTTTGTTGCAGCAGTTTGCGGTTTTATGATGACAACGGCCTTCTGTTTGATAAAATTCAACAAAATGAAAACATTATTCGCAACTGATTTTGAGGAACCCGACTTAAGTGTTCGCGGTTGGCGGTGCGCGGACAGGTCGGGGTGGAAGCTGGATTAACCACTTCCGGTTCGTCTTCGTGCGCCGGCGCCGCCCGGTCCGGCTGAAGGTGAACCATGAAAAATCCGCTGTTAGTACCAGAATTGTTGGAATTGCTGGAAGACGGCCGTTTCGACGATATACGTCTTTTCTGTCAGTCCGCGCATCCGGGCGTCGTAGCGGAAATGCTTTCCGCCCTGCCGGAAGACAAGCCCTGGGAAATCCTGCAACAATTGCCGCAACCATTGCGTTCCGAGATTTTCAGCCATCTCGATGATGAAATCCAGTCCGAGATGGTGGAAAATCTCAACCGTGGCAGTGTGGCTGCACTCTTGACCCACATGCCGCCGGACGATCGGGCGGACTTCGTCAAGCGTCTGCCGGAGGAACGCCGTGAGACCATTCTGCCGGCCCTGGCCCAGGTGGAACGAGAAGATATCCGGCGTCTCTCGGCCTACGAAGAAGGCACGGTCGGCGCAGTGATGACTTCAGATTACGCGACGCTTTCGGCGGGGCTGACCGCGTTTGCGGCCATTGAGCAGTTGCGGCAGGTGGCTCCGGACAAGGAAACCATCTACTACGCTTACGTCATCGATGAGCAGCGCCGCATGGTCGGCTTCGTATCACTAAAGGATTTGATCCTGGCCCGGCGGGATGCCCTGGTGGGCGGCATCATGCACCAGGAGGTTATTCGCGCCCATGTTGGCGATGATCAGGAGGATGCTGCGCGCAAAATTCAGAAATATGGCCTGATTGCTTTGCCTGTAGTTAATGATGCTGATGCTCTGGTGGGGATTCTGACTCATGATGATGCCTTGGACATCATTACCCAGGAACAGACAGAGGATATGGAGAAAATCATGGCCATTGCCGGGAGTCACCAGGCCGGCGCCTACCTGCGCACATCCCTGGTGATTCTGGCGGCCTTCGGCCTGGTTTCCGGATTCATCGTGCAGAGTTTCGAGGGCCTGTTGATGCAGTTTGCCATCCTGGCGGTCTTCATGCCGATGCTGGCGGATACCGGCGGAAATACCGGCAGTCAGTCGGCCACCCTGGTCGTGCGCGCCCTGGCCTTGAAAGAAGTGCTGCCGCGGGATTTCCTGCGTATTCTGGGCAAGGAACTCCGGGTGGCGCTGATGCTGGGCCTGCTGCTGGGGGTTCTGGCATATGCGCGGGTGATGTTCTTCGGCCAGGGCAGCGTCATTCCCGACGGCTTTTCGCTGCGTATGATCGGTCTGGCCGTGGCCCTGGCCCTGGGGTTGCAGGTGGTTACCGCCACGATCATAGGTTCGGCTTTGCCGATGGCGGCGGCGCGTTTAAAATTCGATCCGGCCGTCGTGGCCAGTCCGGCCCTGACGACAATTGTGGACATCACCGGGCTGACGATTTACTTCGCCACGGTGAAGTTTATGCTCGGGCTTTGACGGGTTCTAGAATGCCGGCCTTCCTGTTTGCCCAGGAAGATCTGTTCAATTCACGCCGGGATTGAATCTGTAAAACAGTGACATCCGAATAGCGCTTGTCGCATACGTAGGGACTTGCTAGCATTAACCATATGGAAACGGGACGAGAAATGTCGGCCCGGCACAGCGGCGCGGCGCATTGATGCCGCGCGGCGCATGGGAGGAGTGCGATGGACGTTTGTACCTATGGCGACCCGGTGCTGCGGCAGCGGGCGGCGGATGTGGTTTTCCCGGATGCAACCCTGGGCAGCCTGACCGCGGAAATGATGTTGACCATGCACAGGCGCAATGGGGTTGGTCTGGCGGCGCCGCAGGCGGGTCTCAGCCGCCGCCTGTTCGTGGTGGATTTTGATGTGAATCTTGATGTGGACAGCGCCGGCGGACCGCGTCTTAATCCGGATGTGATCCTGCCGATGATCTTCATCAATCCGGTGATCAAGCGCAAAACCGGCCGCCGGACCGATACGGAGGGATGTCTCAGTGTCCCGGAAATATGGGCGCCGGTGACGCGCGCCATGGAAATTGAGGTCGCATATAACGATCTGGATGGAACGTCCTGCCATTTGACGGCCCGCGGCTTCCTGGCCCGGGTGATTCAGCACGAGCTGGATCACCTGGATGGTGTATTGTTCATCGATCGGATGTCGGCCATCAAAAAGATCAGCCTGGCGGCCGACCTTAAGCGGATGCGCAGTCGGACGCTCAAGGCGATTCAGGAACATCAGCGCCTGGCGCAGGCGCAGGCGTCGTGATCGGCGCGGGCTGGTCCTCCGGGGGCGCATCCGCCGCCGATACCTGTGCCGGCATGGAGTCAGCAGCCGGAACGGGCGTGGTGGCAGGCAGATCGGGCGCCGGCGGTCGGCGTCGGCGCAGGAATTCGCCTGCCAGAGCGCCGTAGGCTTTGGCGCCGAGCGAGCGCGGGTCGTAAATACACACCGGAGCGCCGAAGCTGGGCGCTTCGCTGAGCCGGACATTACGCGGGATCAGCGTTTCATACACATCGGCGCCGAAATGGGTGCGCACTTCCGCGGCCACCTGGCCAGCCAGGCGGGTACGGCCATCATACATGGTCATGACGATGCCCTCGATTTTGAGGTCGGGATTGGCGCCGCCGTCGCGCAACTGCTGTACCAGCCTGGCAATCATGCTTAGTCCTTCCAGCGCCAGATACTCGCATTGCACGGGAATAATCAGGGCCTGGGCCGCGGTCAGCGCATTACAGGTCAGAATGCCCAGGGAGGGCGGGCAGTCGATGAAAATGTAATCGTAAGTTCCAATCGACGTCAAGGGCAGCAGGGCCTCCTTCAGTCGATGTAAATAGCGCTCTGATCTCGCGATGTCCACTTCCGCGCCGGCCAGATCCATTTCCGAGGGGAGCAGGTCAAGCCGCTTGATCTTGGTTGGGATGATCTTCTCGCTCAATGTTGCTTCACCCAACAGCGGCTGATAAATACTGCCGCCGGGTTGTTTTTCAATGCCCAGGGCGCTGGTGGCATTAGCCTGGGGGTCGATGTC
>JAIVGW010000403.1:0-2225 GCA_020201415.1 Lentisphaerota bacterium | reverse complement strand
GGTCTGGCGGGCGTAAGCAAAAATGCCGCCTGCCGCCACAACCGGCGCCACTGCGCCCAGCGGTTTCAATTCGTAAACTTTGCCTGTGGCCACCTTGGTCAGCCGGGCATTTTCCACATCCAATTCGGCCAGGTCACCCTGTTGGAAACCATCCCGCAGGCCGGCGTCCGTCTCCCAGGGGTAGAGTTCACCGGTGGCGATGGCATTGCGGAAAAAAATCCGGGCGTATGATTCGGCAATCACGGCGCGGATGCCGGCGGCGCCGAGAGCGATGGGAGCATGTTCTCTGGACGAGCCGCAGCCGAAATTGCGGCCGGCCAGCACGAAGGCATATTCGGAGCGATCCGTGCCGGGCGCCACCAAAGGCGGGCATTCCGCCGGCAGTCCACTGAGCGCGTAGGCGCCCAGCTTGCGGTATTCCTCGGGGATCGTCGGAACCAAGTTCAGGTATTGGGCGGGGATGATCTGGTCGGTGTCGATGTTGTCGCCCACCAGATAAACCTTGCCGCGGATAATCTTTTCGGTTTTGCCCTGCATGCTGTATTCCTTTACTGACGGACGTTTACATATAATCACGGGGGTCGCAGATATGACCGGCGATGGCCGACGCCGCCGCGGTCATGGGCGATGCCAGGTAAATCAGCGAAAGCTTGGAGCCCATACGGCCGATGAAATTGCGGTTGGTGGTGCTGATGACCACTTCCCGGTCGCTGGTGCGGCCGAAAGTATCCTCCGGTCCGCCCAGGCAGGCGGCGCAGGAGGGGGGCGCGATGTCCAGGCACCCGGCATCCTTGAATATTTCCACCAGGGTGCGGCCGTCAATCTTTTCGGTATGCAGTCCGGTTTCCACTTCCCGCGTGGCGGGCACGAGGAATGTATCGATTTTGACCTTTTGGCGGTTGAGAATACGCGCCGCCGCCAGGAAGTCGGAGAGCTTGCCGCCGGTGCAGGAGCCGATGTAGGCGCGATCGAGCTTGACATCGGTCAAGGCGCCGGCCGGCGCATACTGATCCGGTGAATGCGGTTGGGCCACTCCCGGCTCCATCTGCTCCAGGTCGTACCGGTGCCGGCTGAGGTAATTGGCGTCAGCGTCGGCTTTGACAACCGTGAAAGGCTTGTCAGTGCGCTGGCGCACGTATTCCAGCACCTGTTGATTGGGCGCCATGATACCGTTCTTGCCGCCGGCTTCGATGGCCATGTTGCAAACGGTCATGCGGTCTTCAACATTCAGCGCTTCGATGGCCGGCCCGTCAAATTCCATGGCGCGGTAGGTAGCGCCTTCAAAGCCGATGTCGCCGATAATGCGCAGAATGATATCCTTGCCCATGATATAGTCCGGCTGTTGGCCGGTGATGGTGAAAAGCATGGTTTCCGGCACCTTGATCAGCAGTTTGCCGGCGCCCATCACGAACCCGGCGTCGGTATTGCCGATACCCGTGGCGAAGGCGCCCAGGGCGCCGTGGGTGCAGGTGTGCGAATCGGTGCCAAAAATCACCTCGCCGGGTCGCACGTGCCCCTCCTGCGGCAAAGCCACGTGGCAGACTCCGCGATAACGTTCCGTGCCCGGCTCGTAGTAGTAAGGCAACTGCTGTTTCCTGGCAAAGTCGCTGAGGCATTCCACGTTACGGTGCGCTTTTTCGTCCTTGGTGAAAATGTAGTGGTCGGGGATGATGACGACTTTTTGCGGATCCCAGACCCTGGCATCAGCGCCGAATTCGCGTTGAAAAACGCCGATGGTGCCCGGGCCGCAGATGTCGTGGGTCAGCAGGATGTCGGCGGCCACCCAGATGTTGTCGCCGGGGGTGACGGTTGACTGGCCGGCTGCGCGTGCCAGGATTTTTTCAGTGATGGTCATGCCCATTATAAAAGCCTTTCCAGGTTGTTAAAGTTCCGGTTATTTTTAACAGACCCAGCCGGTTTTGTGAAGCGCAAACAGCAGACTTGGCGTCTTAAGGATAAAGATAAAGCAAGCCAGGTCATCGGTATTCGCGGATTTCGTCCAGTGGCTTGCGGGACTTGGGCGGCAATTGGTCACTGGCGGGATACCCCATACTGATCAGCAATTCAACACGGCTACCCCGGGGGAGATCCAGCGCGCGCCGGACGCCCCGTTCATTGAACCAGCCGATCCAGCAGGTGCCCAGGCCCTCGGCGGCGGCCTGCAGCACCAGGTGTTCTCCGGCAATGCCGAGGTCGATCAGGTTGTAACGCACGTTGCGTAACAG
>JAIVGW010000009.1 GCA_020201415.1 Lentisphaerota bacterium | reverse complement strand
TCCCAGAACTCCAGCAACGAATCGCTGGTTGGCAGTAAACGCTCGCGCAGAAACGCCGCGTCCCGTGTATACTCGTAGTAATCCAGCATCAACGCCATCAGGCCCGGCGACGCCGTGTATTCGCGCCGGATATGCGGGTTGCCGACGAGTCCGACCGGCGCGTCCTCCTCGCGGCCTTTACGGTAGTCCCGGTTTTTGTACATACCCCAGAAATGGACCGTCTCGCCGATAAAGGCGCCGCCGTGACCGAACCAGATCCCGGTCCTGTATTCCTCAAGGGGAATCATGTCGCAATACATGCGGAAAAGCGGCTCCATTAGATCGTAGTCTCCGCTGGCGAGCATAGACCAGTATGGCAGTCGCGTGTTCTGCCACCAATAGGCCCCGCCCCATCGGCGATAGTCCGGATCGTCGATGCCGGTCCGGTTCTTTTCCGTATCGTCCTGCCCCACGGAGAAAATGGAACCGTTGAACTTGATGGCCGAGCGCCCTCGGCCGCCACAGGCGTTGATCCAACGCTGCAAGGTCCAGGCGCGGCTCACCGTGCCGGCGTCCTCATCTCCCGATATCCGGATCCAACTGCGGTCCCAGAAATTCCCCCACCACTCGGCGTGCGCCGAGCGAGCGGATTCCAGACTCCCTTTGTCGTTGTGCGCGACAAGGCCGCCGAGGTGGTCCTCCCAGATCTCCGGCGTTTCGGTCTGCGCACAGAGAACGTGAACGGATATGGCCCACCGTTTGCGAGGCTCGCGCGAGACGAGGCTCGTCGCGCTCGCCCCCGCCAGTCCGTTCCCTTCGATACATCCGCCGAAAGTCCTCCCGAGAAGGGGATCGCATGATCGATCGATAAAGCCCCCCAAGCCCTGCGCGCGGAGATTTTCCTTCCAAATCGAGTGCTCGTTGCGGTGATACCACACGATCTTAGATCTCCCTGCCCGAGGCCCCCGCCCGAATTCTTATCTCGCCCTGACGCAGGTGGAGGGTCTGCTCGAACGCCGCCCCGCCATCAAACGGATTCGGCTGAAACTTCACCCGCGCCCGCCCGACCTTCAGCAGGTTCGCATCCTCGGACCAAGCGTCCGTCTTGGCGAGGAGAAGAACGAGATCGCCGTTTGGCTCCACCCAAACGTTCGCGCCCACGTCCCCGTTTCCGACAGGCATGGAGCCGGTATGATCCTGGGACGGGCTGTCCCATACCACATTATACGTATCCAAAGGATCCGCCGGCGCCTCCGTAACAACATATTCCTCCGCCTTAACTGCAGTTTGAAACTTAAAAATAAAACTCATCACTATCAATACACTAATTATTCTTAATTCTGCTTTCATATATTTACACTTTTGAAAACCAACTTCCAACTGGAAAAAATATTGTTCAGTCTTTTCTTTGTGTTATTTGTTCACCGTTAATGAATACGTTTTCCAGGTTAAGTTTAACGTCCTTATGATTACGAAATGCTTTGGTATCTTTCACTAAATATGACGGGCTTTTTGTTTTGTTTTTGAAATTTGTAAATGATATATCTCTCATGTTTGCATTAAATTGAATCTGGGGTTGACTACTGGAAGCATCCAGAGTGATATCTCTGAAATGTATATTAAAAAATTCATCTGCTGAAGGCAGGTCGGTAATATACATATCCCCTCTATTGAAATATGCGAAGTATGGATTATATCCAACATCGAAATTTTCAACCTTGCAGTTATATATCCTGTTTCCATCACCGCAAATAAAAATTATGGTGGGACAGCCGGTGTAATACACATGATAATCATGCCAGTATATATCGTGCACATCCCCGTGTGGAAAAGTTGGAGTTCTCATTTCCAAAGTACCCGATTTGGTCGGTCTTCCGACGGTCCCTAAAAACACACTTGTGGGATCATCCCCGAAATAGCCGGAAATATTGTACAACTCGATATCATGTGTCCCATAAATAATTTGTATGCCGTCCTGATTTTGCGTTTTATTGTATATAGAATTATATATATCATGTATCTTGCCATAGGAATCATCCTGTAACGTCATAAAATAACAACCCCTATCCACCTCATTGAGACCGGCTATTTCAAAATTAGAGACATTGCCAAAGAAACCCACATTTCTTTTATACTTGTGATTTTTTTGGAAGTCTGAAGACACAGACTCAAAATAATTGGCGCTTCTTTTGTTGTTATTTAAGCCATTGGCATCAAGTACAGCGTTTCCTAACCCCAATATTTTTACATTGGTGTCCCCTTTGAAGATTTGCCTGTTCCTAAATATATTGTCGAAAACCCCATCGTTAAGTCTGATTGTCGCATTCCGGATATATAATGTTCGATCAGAAGGTATCAATATGCTTGAACTTACCAGAAACCTTCCGTTTTGAATGACAACGTTTCCATCTGATAACAATGCGTTTATTGCCCCTGAACAATCTGTTTTCCCGTCAGGCACCGCCCCGCCGGTTCTTGCGTCAACAGCATCCAAACTTGTTTGTGCAACAGGGGTTGCGGCAGTAAAATCTTCATCGGTAATATAACAGTCCCTCATTGACATTTTAGTGGCCACTTTCCCGGCCGTTGACATGAATATATGTTTCTTGTCTAAAAAACTCTGTTCCTGTGACTCTCCAATCAAGATCCATTCATCTTCTTCCCATATATAAGCGGTAATCTGATTGTCAGTAATAATGATTTTAAACTGTCCGAAATCTTTGGCTACATCTGCAGCTTCATAAACTGTTGATCCTTCTTTTACAATCCTGTAGGCAAGCATATAGTTGCCGGATAGCTTATGATAGAATTCTATTCTGTTGTCTGCATTAACATATAAACCGAACCTTGTTGTTACCTCAAGAGGGGTGTTATTGCCAGGATGTGTGGGAATGCTGGAAAATGCCGAAAAACTGAAGACCCCCGTTTCTGCCCCAAAAGTCGATTTGACAAGTGCTGATGTTTCTGCCTTTTTTCTGGTATGTAATTCCAAAGCATTATATTGAGTGACTTCCGCATTTAACGGGTCTTCTATATCAATATCCCATTTGCTGTGATCAATGCTTGTGCCGGCGCATTCATCGCCAAAAAATTGTTCCGCCAATGCCTGATTGCTGGAGATGGCGTGAACCGCCGAAGTCAAGACGAGTCCGAGAATTAGTTTGTATACACTCATGAAAAATCCTTTCAAATTGGTAACCATTCACGGGGGCATTTCATGCCCCCACATTTATCAATCGCCCCAATATCCCGATACGAGATATTTTAAAAAGGCAATCAATAATTATTTTTCGGGTTCAGACCCAAGCCAATCAATCTTCAACGCATTCGATTCCAGCACAACGATGTGTGAGGTGTCGGGAATCCGGACTGTATACTGACCGGCCGGAGCCTCGGCTGGAATTGTCAGATTCACATGCCGACGGCGCAAATCACGCCGGCCGTCATACTTGGTCGGGAACATGCTCTCGACATTTACTCGAACGTTCTTCACCGCTTGGTTCTCGTCTTCTTGCGGCGAGATTCGCACGATCGTTTCGGCATCCTCGGGGACTTCACTGGACATGCGCACAAAGATGCTCATCGTAACGGGATCGTTTGCACGCTTGGTGAAAATAATGGGACGAGGCTCGTCCGTCTCCAGCAGCGGGTACGGACCGATCTCATCTTCGTTTACTTCCGCCAACAGGCTGAGTCCCGAAGGCACCGAGCCCAGGATATGCCAATTACCCAGGATCCACGGTCTGCTGGTCCCTTGCCGAGCCTCGTCTGCCAGATGCTTGACGACGCGCAGATACTCGGGACGGCCAGTCCATCGATATGCCTCGGAGTACAGCAGGTCAGACCAGTTTTTACTGAAGGCCGGGGAGATACGGTTAAAACGATATTGGTAATCGAGCCCTTTGAGCAACGCTTTTTTCGCGCGCTCGTCACCGGTCCACCGGTAGTACATGTACATGTTGTACATGTCGCGATGCTGCTTGTAAAAGACACCGTTCTGGGAGATTTCAGAGCGGCCGGTGGGGTTGTCCAGATCGATAAGCGATTTAAAATACGCCTCAGCCATTTTGCGGAACTGCTCGTCCCACCGCATGGTGTAAAGGTCGGTCAAGCGCCCCATGGTGGTAAAGGCGCCGAGTTCTTCGACACCATGGACTTCACCATCCCAATGCTCTTTGTACGCATTGCCCATCATGTCTGCAATGTGAAAGGAATACTCGTCACCGGTCAGGTAGTGTCCGATAAGCCAATGCTTAACGCTCTGGCCTGCAACATTCCTTGCCCACATTTTGTGATCGTAGCCCCACCAAATCGGGGAGCTCCGGTATTGATACATATAAGCGCCCTTGATCTTGCCGTCCCCGCCTGTCGAATGGGAAACGCTATAGTCACCGGAGAAGCGATTGAAGCGCAAGGCGTACTCATAGTAGTGTCGTTCGCCGCTGCGCGCGTAGAGCTGCCAGGAGTTCTGCCGCAGGTAGTAATCCTCGATCTTTCCAAGCCGCCTGTGCTTGTTATGACCTCCGAATGGGGGCTGGCGGCCCCATTCGATGAAGCCTGTCGGGCTGAGGTTGTTGTTGCTCGCAAACAGACCGTCCCAGTAGTCGCTGATCACTTTCTCGACTTTGGGGAAGCGCTCTGTGTCTTTTGGGTGAAGAGGCCAGCCGATGGCTTCGGTAGACGTGAGCCACTGCGGGTCAGCCATCACCAGCGGCGGACGGGCTGCTGCGGTGGCGCGGGCCTTGATGCTTTCTGCATCTGCATCGTTTCCGTGCGGGAGCAGCCAGGCCTCGTGGGTCCGCGCTGCGCCCTCGGCGTTTGGAGCCGCCTCTGGCGAAGCTGCTTTACTTCCAGTTTTTATACCCGCCAGCTTCTCCGCTCCTTCTTGGCTGAAGGCGGCTCCAGCTTCATGGGCCATCGCCCAGCGCTTCCAGTATTCCTTGACCAGCGTTGCCGGGCGGAAGTCCAGGCTTCGGCCGCTGCGGCCGGACCAAAACGCTACCCGCGTGCCCTCGGGGCCGAACGCGATTTCCTTGGGAAAGCGCTGCGCCAGCCAGGGCATGACCACGGTCAGGCCGTAATCGCTGTAACGTCCGTCAGCCCAGTCGCCGGCGACTTGCATCTGCTTTTCAAATTTATTCAAATGCTGTCCGAGATTGATTTCCTCAATTTCACCAAGTCCGGCAGAAGCAGCGGGGATACGTCCGATGACTGCGCGAAACTCCCTTTCAAAGAAATGTGGATAGGTTTCCTGAAGCATGAATACCTCGTCGCCGCCGGGCTTCACCTGGAATGTACGCCACTCGCGCCCGCGCATACCCGAAAACATCAGCGAAAAATCCTCCAGGCCAAGATCCTTGTCCTGGCGCTCTCTGATTGCTTTACTGACCTCATCGTGCGAAGCTTCCTCGAAGGGCGCTGGATTACTCAGGGCGAAGGTGACTTCCGCTGCGGGCTCGGGGGTGTTGAACTGCAGGCCGTAGTCGCGTATCCACCATTCGTTGGTGTTTTCGGTCAACACGAGGGTATGAGTGACACTTACATAAGGACTGTCTACCGCAAAGTAGAACCATACCTTGGCCTTGGCAACACGTTCGCCGTCATCGGTAACATACCAGCCAGTGCGGTAGATGACCGTACGGCAGGGACCCTGCTTGACGATCTCAGTTTCTATTTCAGAGCGCTCGCCGGCCACACGGGACAGGCGTCCCTTGTTGTCCACCAGGTATGCGCCGTCGCCGGAGTCGGCCAGAAAGACGGTATCACCCATGCGCCCCGATTCCGGCAGCAGGCGTCCTTCCACAAACTTATACACCGCCGCGCCGGTGTCCACGGTGACGTTGCCCGCTTCGTCGGCCTGCACGGTCAGGGGGCTGGCTGGCTCGGTGCGGCTGACTCCGGGGCCATACGCGACACGGTAGTCGCCCTGTGGACTGGCGGTGAACCCGGCCAGCGCCCACCGGATGCTGCCGTCGCGCCATGTGGCCGCGACGTCGATCTGGGCAGGCACTTCACGGCCGTCGCCGTCCACGATGCTGATCTGAGCGGCATCGCGCAGCTCGCCTTCGGGAAAAGGCAGACCACCGACCAGCGGCCAGGGCTCGTCCAGGCCCGAAACGTCGTTGACGTTGAGCGCAAATTCCCCCGCCAGCGCAGGAATGCTACATAACATTAACAATATACAAACAACACAAATATGACCAACATCAAATCGCATCATTATCATTTCTCCTCATTTGAAAACCGGTTTTGTAAAAACCAGCATAATGTATTCTTGCTTAATACTCTCTATTGTAAAGGCTTATCAATGTTTTCGCCTTCTCCCCCATCTTCCTTTCCTATCGGTTGACGACTACGGGCGACGATTACGGCGGACGATTGGGAGGTCTTTCCTCATAATCCGTAATCGTCGCCCGTCATCGTCCACCGGTTCCCGTTTTCATTACTTTTCATAAAACTTTTGACACTACCCGAAAACCAAAGCGTACCCTACGAAGCTTATTACCTCAAAATGTATTTTTAAGGAACTTCCACAGCCACACCCCACCTTGTCTTCCAAAAAGACTCGTTTCCAGCGGCATCGACTGCATTAACTCTGAAAACTTCCTTTTTCCCTGATGGCAGACTAAAGGTGGCGTTATAAGAACGCGCGTCCGGACCAACTCTTGCTATTTCTTTATAACCACCCCAACCGTAAATGACAAATCCCACAATATCTTCTTCTTCCTGATATTCATCCCGATAAATGTCTTTATATGGGAATGTTTCATCTGGATGCAGCCAATTAATCGTGCAACCATGTTCCGTAATATTTGTAACAGTTGGAACGGCCTTAACGTGGCGAGGCCTGACCCTGTCACCGGGGTCACGGTTGTAAACCATATCTAAATATATTTTCAGATACTTTTTACCTAATCTTTCATACCCGGTTCCTAAATTATGCGATTCTCTGCTCTTATCACACCCATCAATTCCACTAATCCTCCGGTTTGGGTTTGCCGTTCCTATTATATGTAATGCTCTATTTACTCTGGACTCTCTGCCAATCTCGCCTACTATAGCTCTGGTATTATTGACGTCTTCAATCCACCCTTGTTCCATAAAACCAGCGAAAACATTATCCCACTTCGGTACATATTCAGGAGCATAATTCCCTTGATTAGATTCTCCCTGGTGCATCAAAACGACACTGGCGGGATAAATGTCAACGCCCATTGTATAGGCATCATAGTAGTTTTTCATTTTCTCCCATTTCTTTCCTCCATTATAAAAGTTTTCTATGGAAGCTCCTCCTTGAGCAACAAAGACCAGCCTAATCCCCTTGCCAATAGCTTCAGGATACTTTTCGGCCAACTCTCTGCAAAAGACAAAAGCCAGATTATTGTCGCCATAAAACAAACTGGTTCTCTGTTTATGATGATATTTCATCTGAACCCATTTTCCAGAAAGATCGGCGACGTGACACGTTGCCGGGGCATCGTGAATATCACCTCTCGAGGCATCACCTGTCAAAGGCATCCAATCATCCGTCCCCTCTGTTGTGCCAGCCATATTGGATTGACCAAACGCGAGAATATATAAATATCCATCCGGCGCTAAACGGAAATCCCCCTCGGTAGATAACGGAGGTTTTCCCCCATCCTTTACAACAAGCGGATCCGTTTCATTCGCCGCCTGCAGAGCCCCAGGGCAAGCAACATGAGACATGCAAATAGTTTTTTCATTTCTCTGTTTTTTATAGGCGTTTCAGAAATATCAACTTTAAAATTTCAGTGCTATCAATGTTTCGGCAATTCCCAGAAATTGTCAAGTGGAACACATGGTTTCAGCTTATTTGCAGCAATAGCTTCAGAATTCACGTCATCCATTAGCATTTTTATTGCCAGGGAGTGCGACTTTTCAGCCATTCCTGAAATACTGACCTTGTTAAATCCCGCGATGTTTGTGAATAGCGTTATTTGATCTCCAGTTTGCCGAAGTAAGCAGGGTAGTGCCACGCCTTGGCCGGCGAAACCGAGAAGAGTTGAATTTCATCATTTCTTTCCCCGGTTTTCTGAATCTGTCTGCCGATATTGACATACCATGGGGACTCCGCCGTAGGCTTGTCGCCGGCCACGCGATGGTTCGGATCGGCCTCAGCCTCATCGGACCCGACGACCGGGATTCTGACCGTCAGGCGCCAGAAATCCGCTCCGCGTTCCGGCTTGGCCTCAGCAAGAGATTTCCAGCCCCTGACGGGATCGCCTTCCATGATCAGGCCGTCGGGATTAATCTCCAAAATGTAGTGTGTATGCAATTGCGTCTGGATCGTGATCGCGACATATTCGCCGCTATAGACATCGGACGCAGGCGCAAGATTTTTGACATTCGGTTCCTTGCAGGTGATCTCGAGGATTAATGCATCCTTGTCCCACCCCGCCTTGAACGATGTCTTGAGTTCGGATTCCTCGCCGGTCGCCCGGTTCTTCAGCACAAATTCCGGAGCCTCGCTCAGGTCCGCACCGTCAACGCCAAAGGCGGAGGGAACCTTCGCGCGGATATCCTTCAGCGCTTTTTCCGCTGCTTCGTGCTGGGCAATCATTTCCTTCTTCGGGATCAGCGCGGAAATCGCCAGATCAATACGCTTCCCGTAGATCGTATCCCCGGCGGTCTCTTTCGCCTCCTGGAGCAAGTCGCGGAACTTCACGGCCACGTCCAGCGGGACATTCTTCAAATCGCCTTTCCCGGCTCCGCGGCTTGTATCCTTGACGGCCAGATTTTCTTCCGCGTAGGTGAACGCTTCTTTCATCGCGCTTGCCGCGGGACCGTAGAACAAGGAATAATACTCATTGAGCAGTCCATCCACATCCTGTTGCGAATCCCACAGGAAACGCGCCTGCGTATAGAGCGTGGAATGTCCGAGTCCCATTGCCGCCCACTTTCCGCCCCTCTGGCTCTGTTCCCCGGTATCACCCACCGAGATTCCTTTGAGTGCCTTCAATTCCCTTGCTACCGCATGGGGGTGGATGACGGGGAACGGCAAGGGGTCCGCCACCTTTCCCATAAGATGGGCTCTATTGTTTTCAAGACGCAGAATCCTGCCGGGCGCCATCTTGCCATCCCATTTCTGGACTTGACCCAAAAATCGTTCCCAGTGCTCCGGGTCGGTCATCTTAGGACGTCCACGATTCGACAGCCAGACCGCCAGATTTGGACTGAATTTTTCGATCGTGTCGGGTGCTTCGACATAGGAAGTATAGGCCCCGCAGGAGACGATTTTGTCCGGATGCGTCTTGTAGAGTTCAGTCGCTACGCGGTTCGCGAATCCCCAGACCATTTCGGAGGGAGTCATCCCTTGGCATTGTTCGCACTGACAAGGCTTAAATCCATCTCCCGGCCAAATATCGACCAACGGGAAGTCGAATTCGTCGAACATGAATCGAAGATAATTGATCGTTTCCTTTTCAAATCCCTCGGAACTGAAACAAGGGGTGCCGTGGCCTCGATGGCCTAGATCTCTCTCTCCTCCAAAAAGAGCAAAATATTCCGGATGCTTCTCCCCGACTTCCTGACTCTCGTACACCGAAACGAGCCCATGGGGACCGCGCAACGGACCGGTCATTTGATATCCGTTGTTCATTCCGATGCGTCGCGCCCAGATCACATCGTCAAAACCAAAGCTGGAGTAGCCATAATACATCCAGTTCCGCATTGCATAATCAGGGATCACGGTCTTGTCGACATTCGGGAGCGGAATGGACGCCATCTGCGGGATGATCTCATTCTCCTCACCCGGCATATACAAACG
>JAIVGW010000163.1 GCA_020201415.1 Lentisphaerota bacterium | reverse complement strand
CTCTGGGTCTGAATCGTCCACCGCTCGCGTCGCCCGCTATCGTTTACCGAAGCATCAGAACCCGTGGCAGGTCCATGCGCTGAGAAAGGCCCACCGATCAAAGAATTTGTCCGACACCCGGCATTGAAGGCCAAGCTGCAACGTAGACAGATATGGTGTTTGATGTTAATTTGTTTTTAGTCCTATATTATTATTGCAAACCGAATTTCCAGAAAGCGACAAGCATGCCGAACGATGACCTGATACTGTTGCAGACGCCTTCTTCCCAAGCTTGCGATCAAGCCACTTTTTTGTTGGCGGATCAGTTGGCGCACTTTCATCCGCAATGGCAGCCGTTGCGGGCCCCGGGCGCCCTCGGTAATCCGGCGGCTGACCAACGTCGTGTCTGGATGCCCCTGGCGGGTTGGGCCAAGGCAAGCGTGCCTGCGGTTTACGTGGATGTTGAAGGGACCGGCACCTATACCAATACGCTCGATGGCTGGGTCACGCACCCCCTACCCCCCGCATCCAACCGGATCGCGATAGTCGGCAGTCTGTGCTTGCCCGACCAATGGGCTACGGACCGGAATTACCACCACGCCTGGTACGCGCTGTCATTCGAGAGTCCGCGCCTGGGCGCGGACCGTTTTTTTCTGCGTTTTGATGCCGTGGCGCATGATTGTGTGGTGTTTGTCAATGGACATAAGACAGGCCGGCATGTGGGTGGCTACACGCCTTTTGAATTCGATACATTATGCCGGTATTCGCGGGGGCGTCTATTTCGAAGCCCGGACTCCCGCATACGTGTCACGCATCCGGGTCCGAACTTCCACCCGCCAGCAGCAGTTGACGACGCAGACCTGGTTGCGGACCGGCGGCGATGTGGACAAAATCATCGTCACGCAAACAGTGCATGCCTGGCCGGATGTGGGCGAGCCGCTGCTGCGCCTGCCGCCGCAAACCATCTCCGCCGCGCATATCCAGGCCGCCCGGCCGCTTGAAAGCGTCATCGCCTGGCCGGATGCCGAATACTGGAGTCCGGAGCGCCCGACACTTTATGTGCTGCGTACGACCCTATGCGCGGGATCACAAACGGAAACCATGGAAACGCGGTTCGGCTTCCGTGAATTCTGGATCGCGGGCAAGGAGTTTATCCTCAACGGTATTCCGGTCCGGCTTCTCGGCGACGGCAGCCATCCCCGGGGCCCCTTATTGTCTATTTTGCCCGATCAGGCGCGCGACTTTGACCGGACGGTGTATGAATTCCTCAAGAGCGAATTCAACTACCACGCCTGCCGCCTGCATGGGATTATCTGTCCGGGGTGGGCGGTCCAAGCGGCCGATGAGGCCGGGGTGCTGATCGTGAATCAATCCGCTCTGACCTCCGGTTGCGGAGGCGCCTACGATAAGGCGGTCAAGGAATTCATGTCCAACATGGAACAACAGTTTGGGGAATGGTACTGGCGCGATGTCAACAACCCCTCCGTGGTTATCTGGGATGTCGAAAATGAGCTGATTCGCGATAAGCGCACACCGGAACGTGAACAATGGGTGCTGAGGTTGGACGAATTTATCCGTAAGCATGAGCCGGCAGCCATCATCCAGCATTCTGGCGCCGGCTGGTACCATCCCCGGCAGCAGGTGATCCATGTGCACATGCAAGAACACTACAGCCGGATTATGCGGCAGTGGCGGGACCGGGAAACCGTTCCTCTGGTACTGGGCGAATTCTGGATGGGCGGACGGGGCGAGACCCGTCTGCCCAACAGTTACGAGTATCATGATCGGGAGGACTGGCATCGCGAGGAAGCCCGGCTTTACCGCGAAAAGATGCTGGAAATGCGTTATTACAGCGTCTCCGGCATCATGCCGCATTGTCTGACCAAGTGGCCCCTGCAGCATTTGAACCCCCTGTGGTCTCCGGCGGAAGCGGAGGAAGCGGCATCCCGACGCTACACCTGGCGTTTTCCCTCCATCCGCAACGAAGGCGGGCGCGGACTTGCGCCGGTGGTGGTGTTTGCCTGGCCGCGCACCGCCACGGTTATTGCCGATGAGCCTTTCACGCGCGAGGTCGTGGTCTGCAACGACCGCGAAATGCCGGTCAAGCTGTCTGTCGTCTGCCGTTTTGGCGATGCAGCTACATCCTGGGACATTGCGATTGATCCCGGCGCCCAACACCGCCAATCGGTCACCTTCAATGCCGGCGCCGCCGGCGTGATCGGCGAATTGCGGATGGAGTTGCACGACATGCAGGGCGTCCGGGTCGCACACGATTGCACCCCGGTTCATCCCGTGCCCCGCGATCAGGCGTCTTTCACGCCGACGACCCGCCAGATCGTCGTGGTGCCCGCGCTTGATGCCGCAACCGCAACAGCCTTGCATGAACTGGGCGTGCCCTTCACGGTCTCGACAAACCTGCCGGCCGATCCGGCCCACAGCCTGGTCATCGTGCCGGCCGACCAGCCAGATGACGCTCTGGGCCGGACGCCGCGGTCGGTAAAGCATTGGCTGGCGGCGGATGGACGGCTGCTGGTGCTGGCCCAGACTCGCGCACCACGCTGGCTGCCTCTGGGGCTGCCTTTCTGGTCCGCGGTGCGCTCGTCCATCCCCGAATTTGACCGCGGTGGCTGGGGCACAACCAACAAGGACTTGATTTACACCCGTGAAGCCCCGGTTTACGCCCCGGGACACCCCGTTTTCAAGGGGCTTGCGCCTTGTGATTTCAAGGAATGGGATCCCGACGATGGCCGGATTGGCGATGACGCCTTCATTCGGCCCAATGCGCTGGACATGAAGTCCGACGGCGTTTACCGGGTCCTGCTCGGCGCAACCCGGCGGGAAAATGCCACACTGGTGGAAAGCCGGATCGGCGCGGGCACGACCCTGTTGTGCCAGGCCCAAGTTCTGCGACAACGCGCGCATCCGGCTGCCCGCACCCTGTTTTGCAATCTGCTGCGGTATCTTGACGGAGCGGCCTGTGCTTGCAGGCGACCAGGCGGATCCGGAAAGTATCGAACACTTGGCGGCGCATGGCGCGCAAGTGCTCGTGCTCTCGCGCGAAACCTGCGGGCGGCTCCCCGGTTTCTTGGTGGAATCCAACCCGCAAGCCTACTATTCGGCAACCCGCCACGGCGTCACGGATCACCCGCTCTTTTTCGGTGTAGCTGGCGCCAGTTTCCTGCCGCTCGAACACACGCCCGTACGCGGAGTGCTCAAAATGATGCCTGATGACGCCCTGGTTCTACTTGGCGGCCATGCCCGGGGACACAGCCCTTTCGGGAATGATTGGACGGTCGATATCGGCTTTTACGGACTCGAAACCCGTGAAGCTTGTCCGCCCCTGGCCGCGTTGCGAAAAGTTGGGGCTGGTGAAATCATCGCCACGGCCTTTGAGCCATGGGATGCAACCAAAGAAACCCACCGGCAATTACTGGCCACGCTGCTGGCGAATGCCGGACTGAATCTGCCCAACACCGCCGGCGAGCTGGCCGTCGTGCAGGTCAAGCCTACGGTCCCTTTACTATTCGACGGCCGTCTGGATGACTGGACCAACGACATGGATGATATTAATTTGTCGGAATACTCACATGCCGATCCGATTGCACTGACCGCAGCAGACCGCACCGCCGGCACAGTTGCGTGCGATCTGGATTATTCCGCGCTGGTTTACCTGCTGCACGACCAGCAGTGCCTGTATCTCGGCGGCATGGTCATCTCGCGCGGGGCCGCCGGTCAGGTTGAACTTAAACTCGATGACCGGACGCTGGCGCTTGACCTTGAGGCTGCAAGCCTGGCCATCGACGGCACGACCTTCAAGCCGGCAGAACTTGCCGTGAGCCGCCAACCGGCCAGTGATGTGATTGACACCCGCTTACTGAACCTGACGGTGGTACACAAGCGGGTCGGCAAGGCGGAAGTCATGCGCAATACGCCCGGCACAACCTTCGAAGTTGCCATCCCCTGGACAGCGCTGGGCCTGCTGCGGCCGCCCGCCGCCATACCGGCCAGCTTGCGTCTCTGCCGACCCGATGGCGCCACTCTGCAGAAACCCTTGCAGGGGGATGGCGGAACAGAGCGGATTCAGCTTCAGTTTGCCGCACGTACTTGACTTCACCCAGGCGATTTAGCAATCTTGCCCCAACACCAGCGCATCTTATGATCGGTTTCACGATGCACCTTTAGCTGTATTCCTTCATTGTATATGATCAGATTTTAAATTTAAATGCGGCCCCTTAATATTTAAAGGTAAAGGTATGTCAACTCTCTACAACGGCATTCAACTCCCGGCGGCATGGCCGCCACAAAACACCTACAATCCCGGCGGGGACGACCCCATGCCGGTGCCCTACCTTGATCACCCGCCGCCGGTCATCCCGATTGATGTCGGCCGGCAACTTTTTGTTGATGATTTTCTGATTGAGGAATCATCGCTGCGCCGCAGCTTTCATCAGGCGGTAAAGTATGACGGCAATCCTGTCATGTATCCGGAAACTGACCTCGAACAGGAAAACGGCCTGCCGGCCGCCGTTCCCAGAAGCGGCGGCATCTGGTGGGACACGGAAAACGGTTGTTACCGGATGTGGTACGATGCCGGCTGGAGCAACAAATACGCCCACGCCACAAGCGTTGACGGCATCATCTGGAAAAGGCCCGCCGCGCTCAACAAAGA
>JAIVGW010000162.1 GCA_020201415.1 Lentisphaerota bacterium | reverse complement strand
TTCTGTGCCTCCGGAGGAAACCAGGCGGCGGCCTGCGGGGCAATCAGCACATCCGGGGTCAGGCGGTACAAAGCCGGATCCGAGGTAATTTCCGCGCGGCTGACGGCCATATAAAAGACCTGGTCTTTGTCCAGGGGAATGGCCTGGCGCAGAGTCATATCGCCGCAACTGGGCGCGCCGAGCAGCATGGCGGCCCGCGACTGACGCAGCAACGCCGCGAATACTTCGGCCGCGCCGCGCGTGTTGCCGTCGATCAAGGCCATGATCGGCAGCGATACCCGGCGCTCCGGTCCGGGCTGGAAGGAGTCGCTGGCTTCACCATGGCCGTTGCGCAACAGAAAGATGGTGTTATCCTGGTCCATAAACAAACCGGCGGCCTCCGCCACGGCGGCGTAATCGGCGCCGGCGCCGCCGCGCAGATCCATGATCACGCCGCTGAATCCACTGTCGGCCCATTCGGCTACCTGGCGGCTGATGTAGCCGCCGGAGTCCTCGAAAACGCCGTAAATGCGCATAAAGGCGATTTGCATGGGCCATTCCTCCACCCAACCGGTGACGGGTGATTGGCGCATGGTGCGTTCGACGGTGATGGTACGGGATTCCGATTCCTCCGGCGCCTGAAATTCCAGTTGCAGGGGCTGGCGGTATTGGCCGCGCAGCCAGGCACGTAATTCGGTAACCGGCACACCGGCGGTCTGGCGTCCGTCAATGGCTGTCACGGCGGCATCCTCCGGGATGCCGGCCGCGGTGGCCGGGCCCTCGGGCAGCGTTTGCGCTAGCGGTGGGCCGTCGCCCTGCGGCTCCAGGCGCAGTCCGGCATCGTAATAAACCCCGCGGTCGGCCTCCCAGCGCAGTTCGGCTGCCGCGGCAGTCATCAGTTCCGCGGCCGGATCGAAAATGCGCGCCACGGCCTGCGGCAGATCCCGGTCGAATTCCGGTCGCTCGAAGGCGGCGCCATGATCTTTTATCAAACTGATCAAGTCAGAAATGGCTTTAGTGGGCGATGCTGAGGCCAACCCGCCGCCGGCCAGCAATGCCAGGCACAACCATCCGACTGCCCGCCGTCCGCGGCTCATGACCGGCTCCGCAGCGAGTCCTGCACACGCTGATTGCCGGCGGCCACCTTCGCCGCCAGCTGACGCTTATGTTTCTGCAGGGCGCGGGCCAGTTCGGGGCGGCTCAGGGCCAGCATCTGCACCGCCAGGATGGCGGCATTCACCGCGCCGGCCGAGCCAAGGGCCACGGTGGCCACGGGTATACCGGAAGGCATCTGCACGGTCGATAATAGCGCGTCCAGTCCATCCAGCGCGCCGCCTTTCATGGGCACGCCGATTACCGGCAGGGTGGTGTGAGCCGCCAGTACTCCGGCCAGGTGCGCGGCGCTGCCGGCGGCGGCGATGATGACTTTCAGGCCGCTCTTAGCCGCGCTGCCGGAAAATTCCGCCGCTTGCGCGGGTGTGCGGTGGGCCGACATCACCCGCACGGTGCAGGCCACGCCGAACTCATCCAGTGTGCGCACGGCGGCGCGCATGGTCTCCCAGTCCGAATCGCTGCCCATGATCACGGCCACTTCCGCCTTGGATTTCTTTTGCATGAATTGCCTCCCTTGATAATTTTCTGATTCTGTCTTCTTTCTGCTTACATTCCCTGTATTTGATGTCCGATATCCCGGCGCATGTAGGCGCCGGGGAAATTGATCATGGCGGCGGCGCGATAAGCCTGCCGCACGGCTTGTTCCGGTGTGGCCCCCAGCGCCGTCACGCCCAGTACCCGGCCGCCGTCAGTCACGGGCTGGCCGCCATCCAGCTTGACGCCGGCCTGGAAGACCACCGTATCCGGTAAATCTCCCGCCTGATCCAATCCGACGATCGGGTCGCCGCGGCGGTACTTGCCGGGGTACCCCCCGGCGGCCATCACCACGCAGGCGCAAGCCTCATTGACCGGCTCCAGCATTCCGTCCTTGAGGTTACCGTTTATACAGGCTTCCAACGCCGGAATCAAGTCTTTCCGTAAGCGCGGTAGGATCACCTGGGTTTCCGGATCGCCGAAGCGGCAGTTGAATTCCAGCACCTGTGGGCCGGATGGCGTGAGCATCAGGCCGGCATAGAGCACGCCGCGATAAGTGATGCCGCGCGCGCGCAATTCCTGCAGGGTAGGCTGGAAGACATTTTTCAAAACCGCGGCGCGGAAGTCCGGTGTTTCCCAGGGAGCGGGCGAGTAGGCGCCCATGCCGCCGGTATTGGGCCCCTGGTCGCCGTCACCGATGCGCTTGTGGTCCTGGGCCGCCGGCAGCAAGGCCGCGTTTTGGCCGTCCACCAGGGCCAGCACGGAAATTTCTCTGCCGGTAAGGCATTCCTCTACCAGCAATCGCGTGCCTGCCTCTCCGAAGACCTTGCGGC
>JAIVGW010000402.1 GCA_020201415.1 Lentisphaerota bacterium | reverse complement strand
CAACGAGATCGCGCATTCGGTGACCTGGAAAAACGGCGGCGATGTAAGCGCATTGGCCGGGCGGCCGGTGCGCCTGCGGGTGCGCCTGCGCGATGCCGATTTTTATTCGATCAGATTTGACGCCGATTGACCATGTTTGATAATAGGAGGCAATTATGCGGAATTTCAATTTAAGTTGTGTTTTAGCCATTCTGACTGTTTGGGGCATCCCGGCCGCCGAGGCCGCCGCCCTGTTCGCCGGGCCGCGATTGGTCCTGGTCGATGAAGGCATCCCGCCGGCGCCGATCATGGTGGCGCCGGATGCCGCGCCTTTTACCATAAGGGCGGCTAATGAACTGGCCGATTACCTGGAGAAGATTTGTGGAACAAGGCCCGAATTGATGACGGGCATTCCAGATCCGGTTCCGGCGCGGGCCGTCTGGGTGGGATTCCATCCATATCTCACCAATCTTTTCCCATCGCTTGATTTTGATTTCCAGCATCCGGAAGAAATTCTGATTGCGGCGGATGAAAACAACCTGGTGATTGCCGGACGCGACCGCTGGGATCCCGACAACATGGTGCGTCAACTCTCACGTGGTAAGACTCTGGAAGGCGTCCAGGAGGAATACGGCACGGCCAATGCCGTTTACACCTTTTTACAGGATTACCTGGACGTGCGCTGGCTTTGGCCAGGCGCTTCCGGTGAGGATGTGCCGTCCCGGCCAACCATTGCCTTGAAACCGTTTGTTTACCGGTATCATCCCCGGATCCGCGGTCGCGCCGGCGTATTCCGTAATTCGTCACTGGGCGGCAGCGGTGGATATTCCGGTGTTTGGGCGCGCCGCCAGCGCCTGCAGTTGGATTCCCTTAATCTGCAGGGCGGGCATGCCTTTACCACCTGGTGGGAGCGCTTCCACGAGACTCATCCGGAATATTTCGCGCTGCAACCCAATGGCACGCGGGGCGGCGGCGCCAAGCCATATCCCAGCGCGCGCACGGTCAAGATGTGCAAGTCTAACCCCGCGCTCTGGGAGCAATGGCTGGAAGATGTGGCGCTACAAATTGAACAGGATCCGGCGCGCCGGGTTTTCAATGCCTCGGCCAATGACAGTTGGGCCTCGGGGTTCTGCGTCTGTGACAATTGCCGGGCCTGGGACCATCCTGATGCCGAGCCGCGTAATTACAGTTGGCAGGGATTATCCAAGCAGTACGTCGCCATGTCCGATCGGCAGGTGACGTTCGCCAACCATCTGGCGCGCCTGCTGAAGGAGCGTTATCCAGACCGCGAATATTACGTGTTGACGGCGGCCTACGGCAATTCACGGCCTGCGCCGGTGGCGGCCGTGCCGGATGACAACGTGATCGTTTCCAGCGTGGCTTTGTTTATGTTGCGCACCGGCATGCTTGATCGCGGTTCCACCTGGCGCACCAGCAACCAGGATCAGTTCGCCGGTTGGGGACAGGTCACCTCCAATATTGTCTGGCGCCCCAATACCGGCAGTCCGGCGGGATGGCAGCAGGGGCGGCCGGACGTGCCGGTGACGCAGACGGGCAAAGACATTAAATTCGTGGCGGAACATGGCTGCATCGGCATCTACATTGATACCGTATGGGAGCATTGGGCTACACACGCTCCCCTCTATTACCTGATGGGGCAATTGGTCTGGAATCCCGATCGCGATCCAAAAGAAATTATGGCTGATTATTACCGCCGCGGGTTCGGTCCGGCCGCCTCATCCGTCGCGGCCTATTGGCAGTTAATGGAAGACAAGCGGGATGAGTATTTCAGCGCTGATCCGGTTGAGGATGATGTGGTATGGACGCAGCGCCCCGGTACGCGCACCTACCCGCAGGTGTATGATGAGGCCTGTTTTAAACTGGCCTACGGATTGCTGGACCGCGCTGCCAAGGACCTGGACGGTCAGCCTGACATATACATGCAACGTCTGGCATTTGTCCGTGCCGGCCTGGATTACACGCGGTTGCTGGTGGACTGTTCCGCCGCCATGCCGGCCTGGCGGGAAAGCCAGGATGCGGACGCCGAAAAGCGGCTGCGCCGGAATTGGGATGAAATCGGCCGGCTCAGCCTGGAACATCCCGAAGCCATGAACTGGCGGCGTTTGGAGCCGCGCCACGGCCGCACCGCCGGCCTGCATCCCGACGGCAGCAAGGCGGATGTGCGGCTGCCGGTTACCGAGTGACCGGGGTGGGCCCACCTCGGATCCAGCGGCAGCGTTTGAAAATTGTGATTTGTATCTTTCAGAAATGCGGCGTCGAGCCGCCGCTTTTCTGCATGCGGAGCATTTTGGAGTGCGGCGGCTCGACGCCGCTTTTCTGAGTGCGGAGCATTTTGGAGTGCGGCGGCTCGACGCCGCTTTTCTGAGTGCGGAGCAATTTGGAGTGCGGCGGCTCGACGCCGCTTTTCTG
>JAIVGW010000401.1 GCA_020201415.1 Lentisphaerota bacterium | reverse complement strand
GCGCTGATGACGGCTGCGCTGCTGGGCGCCCCAACCGTTGCCCTGGAATTCAAGAAGGCGGCAACCGCCTGTTTGAAGATAGCAAATCGGCGGCCGGGGCATGCTGAACTGCAGTGGTTTTTGCCGCCGTTCGCCGCGGTTGAAATCGGCGGGCCGGTCGGCTGATTCAATCCGCAATATTTACTCGAGGGGCAGTGTCCTCAAGTCTTTTCGCTTTAGCGCCATTGTCGGTGGTGATAATTCCAGGCATCTTCCGGATTTCCCGTGCCAGATTGGCGCCCATAATCGCATGGCCGAAAGCGCTGGGATGCAGCAGGTCGGCGCTTAAGCCGGTGAAGTCGTCCAGGATCACAGCGCCCGGCACCATCCGTAAATATGGCGCGCCGCATTCATCTACAAGCCGGCGCACGATTTTACGGAAAGCCTGATCGCGCTGGGACGTAATGTCGTCCGGCCGGGTGTTGTAGTCCATTGTCTGACGGTGCGGGAAAATATCCGTTACCAGCACGGGCTTACCGGTGCCGGCAAAACGTTTGATGGCATAGGCCGCGCGGACTTCGAACTGTTCCGGCGTGAAAAAACCCAGCATATTCACGCCCATTTCCAGGGTGGCAAGCTCCCAGTCACAGTCGTCAATCAGCCAGTCCACCAGTTCCGGCTCGTATTGGCAGGAACCGCTCAAGCCCTTGTTCAGCACCTGGGCGCGAAGCAGTCCGGCGGCAACATGCGGATAGCCATCCAGGCTGGAGTGGGTGATGGAAGAGCCGTAGGCCAGCCATTTCAGCGCCGGAGTTTCATCGGGCGTGGGTGGACGGATGGCATGGCCGTGCGGGTCGATGCCGTTGACGCATATGCGACTGCCGCTGTTCATGGCTACACGCCAGACAGTCGGGGCAAATCCGCCCGCCTGCCGGATCATTTCCGTGCGATTCTGGAAAACAGGGGGCGGCGCCAGACGAAAAACGTGTTGCCGGCCCGGTTGTAGTTGCACCGTGCGCATCAGATGATTGCCGCGCAAAATCCGCACTTGCAGCGTTTCGTCACCATCGTCATGCCGGATCCCGGCAAGGTGCAGGTCGACCAGCGGCGCATCGCTGACAAAGCGCACTTCGCATCCGGCGGCATCCTGGCCCATGATTCTGGCGCGAGCGTTTAATTTTTCGCGGATGTTGCGAGGGATGCGTGTCAAACCATGTTTACCCAATCCGGGAATGGTTTCCTGTGCGCCAACATTGAAAAACTCCACATTATCAAGATTCATTGCGGTATCCTATGTTTGGTTTGGTCAGGTGGTGAGCCATTGATCGGTGATGGATTCAGCCGCATCGGGGAGTATGCCCAGCAACCAGGCCAGATCCACGATGGTGGGGCGCTTGCGGATTTCATGCATGTGTCTGGCCGCGGCCAGGAAACGTTCCCGGCTGCAACCCAGGTCGGACCAGGTATGGGCGGCGCCGGCGGTTTTCAGGCAATGTTTGATGGTGGCGGGCGGGCGCACCTGCTCTCGGGACGATTGAAGGAACGCCGTCCAGGCCGGTGTGCGCATCCTGATATGCCCGGCCATCCGCTCCAACAGCGGCAGTTTTTCGCGGTACTGCCGTTCAACCGGATCGGCCAGGCGGCCCCAGAACCCGCGGTCGATAGCCGCGGGAAGCAATCTGATTTTAAATTGATCCATGGCAAACAGTCGCTCGTAGAGCGCGGCGGTGAAGATCACCGTCACGCCCACTTGCCGGCCATGCAGATCATGCGGGGCTCCATCTACCATAGCCATCATGTCCAGCGTATGGCTGAGCATGTGCTCACCGCCGGATGCCGGCGCCGAAGTGCCGACCATCGTCATGGCGATACCGGAGTATAACAGTGCGTCAAATAATCCCTTGATAGCCGGGCCGGCATGCTCCTTGATTTGCGCGGGGTGTTCCATGTAGGTTGGTTCAAGATCGTTGATCATCCGGGCGCAAAACGGACAGAAATACTCGTCCAGCAGGTGGTGGTTCATGAGCCAGTCGGCGGTGCTGATTGGTTTTGCCAGCACATCGCCCAGGCCGGCCGCGGTCAATTCGTGCGGCGCCCCCGCTATGATGGCCGGATCGGCAAAAACGGCCAGGGGGGCATGGGATACGACCAGGCTTTTGACGCCATCGAGCGTGGCGGCTACATTGGCGGCGGTGTAACCATTCATGGTGGCGGCGGTGGCGCAGACCGCGTAGAAACTGCCGCGCTCGCATGATAGCCATTTGGTCAGATCATTGACAACACCCGCACCCACAGCCAGGTATCCGTTGCATTGTGGCAGTTTGTTTTGCAGAAATGCCAGGGTATGGTCGTCGCAGACCGGACCGCCGTGCGGCCCATCCTGGAGGATTATGTGCGAAACCATGAATCCCTGTCGCTCCAGCTCTTCGGCCAGATG
>JAIVGW010000161.1 GCA_020201415.1 Lentisphaerota bacterium | reverse complement strand
ATTGCGCGCAGCAAGTGGTTTTGAAACCCCTTACAGGGCCGCGGACAGCGCCCCCACCAATCGTGACAAGCCTCCCTGGCGGGCTGCTTCGACCAGGGCGCTGCCGACCACCACCGCATCGGCATGGCGCGCGGCGCGGCGCGCCTGGGCGGCATCCCGCACGCCAAAGCCCGCGGCCAGCGGCAGACTGGTGCATTTACGCAGTTCCCGGAAATGACGCACCGCTTCGGCGGTCACCCCCGTGCGCCCCCCCGTCACGCCCCGGACTAAAATGTAGTAAACAAATCCTTCCCTGCAATGTTCCAGAATCCGGCGCATGCGCGCCGGCGGCGTGGTGGGGGCAATCAGGGGAATGAAGGCCAGGCCCTGCGGGCGCATCCAACGGCGCAGTTCCTCTGACTCTTCCAGCGGCAGGTCAACCACCAGCAGACCGTCCACCCCGGCTGCCCGCGCATCGCGGCATAATTTTTCATAGCCATAGGCCAGCAGCGGATTGGCATAACTGAACAGGATCACCGGTGGCCGGGGAAAATCGCGCCGCAGACGCCTGATCATCGCCAGAATCACATTCAGATTGGTGCCGGCGGCCAGAGCGCGCCCGGCGGCAGCCTGGATCACCGGGCCATCGGCGGTGGGATCGGAAAAAGGAACCCCCACTTCCAGAATATCCACACCGTGGCGCAAGGCCGTACGCAGATGCGCCTCGGAACGCCGCGGGGTGGGATCGCCGGCGGTGAGATAGCCGATCAGGGCCTTGCGGTTTTCCGCTTTCAACTTTGCAAAACAATCTTCAATGCGATTCATGATGATGCCAATACGTGTTCCAGATCCTTGTCGCCCCGCCCGGAAAGACAAACCACCAGCGAACGCCGCGCGCCCAGCTTGCGGGCGCGCTTGCGGGCTTCAGCCAGCGCATGACTGGATTCCAGCGCCGGCAGGATGCCTTCCTGTCTGGTCAGCTCGTGGAAGGCCCGCAAGGCCTCCCGGTCGGTGATGCCGACATATTCCACACGGCCGGCATCGGCCCAGGCGGCATGCACCGGCCCCACCCCGGGATAGTCCAGGCCGGCGCTGATGGAATGCGCGTTGATTATCTGACCATCGGCATCCTGCAGCACATAGCTCTTGCTGCCGTGCAGAATCCCCACGCGCCCGGCGCGAAGACTGGCGGCATGCTTGCCGGAACGCAACCCCAGACCGTCGGCCTCCACGCCCACCAGCCTAACCCTGGCATCGCGCAGAAAGGCCTGGAAAATCCCGGCGGCATTGCTGCCGCCGCCGATACAGGCCACCACCATGTCCGGCAGACGCCCGATCTGCTCCAGCGCCTGTCTGCGCGTTTCACGTCCGATCACACTCTGGAAATCCTGCACCAACATGGGATACGGATGCGGACCGGCCACAGTGCCGATCACGTAAAAAGTGTCATCCACCCGCGCGGCCCAGGCGCGCAGGGCTTCACTCATGGCGTCTTTGAGCGTGGAAGTGCCGCTGGTCACCGGGCATACCCGCGCGCCCAGCAGTTCCATGCGTTGCACATTGGGCGCCTGCCGTCGGATGTCTTCCGCCCCCATATAAACCTCACATTCCATGCCGAAGAGCGCCGCCGCCGTGGCCGTCGCCACGCCATGCTGACCGGCGCCGGTTTCAGCCATCAGCCGCCGCCGCCCCATGCGCCGGGCCAGCAGAGCCTGGCCCATGGTGTTGTTGATCTTGTGGGCGCCGGTATGATTCAGATCCTCACGCTTGAGGTAAATCCGGGCGCCGCCCCAGCGCTGCGTGAGCCGCCGCGCCAGGTAAAGCGGCGAGGGCCGGCCGACATAGTCCCGCAAGATCAGTTCAAATTCACGCTGAAACGACGGATCGGCCTTCGCGGCGCGATACTCACGTTCTATTTCCAGCAATGCGGGCATCAGGGTCTCCGCCGCATAACGGCCGCCGTATTCACCGAAATGCCCAGCCGCATCCGGCTTCAGGTAAACTTTGTTTTTCATATCATGCTCCGCCGGGCCGCCCGGACAAACTCCCGCATCTTGTGGCGATCCTTGCGCCCGGGCCTAAGTTCAACGCCACCGGCCACGTCCACTCCCAGGGGCCGCGCGCGACGCACGGCCGCGGCCACGTTATCCGGCGTCAGTCCGCCGGCCAGCATCACCGGCTGTTGCCGGGCCAGGGCGCCCGCCACCGTCCAATCCACGGTCAAACCCGTGCCACCATAGCGGCCGGGGGCCGCGGCATCCACCACATACCGCTGCGCCGGCCAGCGCCGCGGATCAGGCCGCGCAACGCGGCCCGCCAGCCGGACCGCGCGCCAGACCGGCACGGCGGTTCCACGGTAATTCTCCGAAAGCTCATCGCCGTGCAACTGCACCGCCGCCAGCCCGCATTCTGACGCCACCCGCGCCACCACGGCGGATGGCGC
>JAIVGW010000160.1 GCA_020201415.1 Lentisphaerota bacterium | reverse complement strand
TTACAAGGACCATTGGGATGAGTTCAACCGCCTGGACATTGAGGAGCGCGGCCACATTCACAGCACGCTCAGGCTGGAGGGATACAAGCAGGACGCCGCCGGAGAACAGGCGGAAATCTCCGCGCTGGCCATCGGCGATGTGATTTTTAGCGGCAATCCGGCGGAACTGTTCGTCGAGTTCCAGTTAGACATCAAAAACCGTTTCAAGGACCGCAAGGTGATTGTGACGGAACTGACCAATGGCCGCATCGGCTATGTACCGACCCGCCTGGCCTGCGCGCTGGGCGGCTATGAAACAATTTTAACGCGGTTTAATCCAGGCACGGGCGAATTGATCCGGGACACGAGTTGCACATTGATCGAAAGCCTGATTGCCAACCAAAACAAACAATCATCATAGGAGATTCGATATGCCGTCATCCGACACAACACTTCACATCGGCTGGGCACAAGCCGACATCACCCCGGATCGTCCGGTGATCCTGGCCGGCCAGTTCCATGCCCGGGTTTCGGAGGGCATCATGGATCCGGTAACGGCCACGGCCCTGGCGCTGGAGTCGGCGGACGGCGCCGGATCGTCCGCGCAGGCTGTCATGGTAACGTGCGACCTGGCATCGATTTCCGACGAACTGCGCGATGCCGTCCGACACAGAATTAACGCGGCCGGGGTCGGACTCGACCCCATGAACATCGTGATCGGCGCAACCCATACCCATTCCGCGCCCGATGCCCGGTTGACTCCCTACGGCATGGAGAAGGACTACAAGGCTTCCGTCCTGGCCGGAAAGGATTTAACGGGGCAGGCGCAGTACGGGATGTGGCCCTGCCTCGATATGGACATCATGACGCCCGCGGAGTATGTGCCGTTTGCCGCGGACCGCATCGCCGAGGCGGTCCTTAAGGCCTGGGAACGGCGCGTACCCGGCGGCATGGCCTACGGCATGAGCCATGCCGTGGTCGGCCGCAACCGCCGTCTGACCTACGCCGACGGATCCAGTAAAATGTACGGCAAGCCGGGCACACCCGCCTTCAGGTACGTGGAGGGTTACGAGAACCATGCGGTCCAGGCCCTGATGACCTATGACAAGGACGAAAAGCTGACCGGCCTGGTCGTCAATGTGCCCTGCCCGTCCCAGGTCAGCGAGCATATTTTCCAGATCAGCGCCGACTACTGGCACGAGACGCGCGTTGAACTCCGGAAACGCTTAGGGGAACATATATTCATTCTGCCCCAGTGCGCACCCGCGGGCGACCAATCGCCGCACGTGCTGATCGGCAAGCGCGCCGAGGAGCGCATGTGGCGCCTGAAAGGACGCGACCCGCAGCAGAATGCCCCGCGCGCGGAAATCGCGCTGAAAATCGCCAACGCGATCAGTGATATCGTCCCCTACGCCGGGCAGGAAATCGAATGGACACCGGCATTTCTACATACAATGGAACTGCTGGCGCTGCCGCGGCGCCTGATTTCGGAAGCCGATGCCGACGAGGCCCTGGAAGAGGCCCGGCCTTTCAAAGCGGAGTTCGAACGCCTGTCGGCCGAGCTGGCCCTCCAGCCGGAACTCCGCCGGACTCCGCGCTGGTACATGGAGATCACGAAAGCCTACCGCCGGATGGAACGGGGGGCGCGGGTGCGCAAGCGTCTTGAGCTTCAGCAGGCCAATCCCCTGCAGACGATCGAGGTGCACGCGCTGCGTATCGGGGAAACAGCCTTCGCCAGCAACCCGTTCGAATTGTACCTCGATTATGCGATCCGGATTCAGGAACTCAGTCCGGCAGTCCAGACCTTCCTGGTCCAAAAGGCGGGTTGCAACGGCACCTACCTGCCGAGCGCACGCTCCATCGCACACAAGGGCTATGGCTCCGTGCCCGCCAGCACCGATATCGGCCCGGAGGGTGGCGACCAACTGGTGGACTGGACGGTTGCCGCCATCACCCGCATGTGGGGATGACCGCGCACACAAGACAAGGAGATGGTATGAACAATGCAGAAGCAGATTACTTGCAGATCGGCTGGGCGACTCGCGATATAACACCGGACGGTCCGGTTATACTTGGCGCGCAATTCAAAATGCGGGTTTCCGAGGGCGTGGATGGTCCGGTCATGGTGACGGCCATGGCCCTGTCGAGCGCTACAGCCGACCACAATTCCGTGATCTTCGTTTCCTGCGACCTGGGGGGGTTCCGCCATCGGTGGTACGACAAGAACGACTTCCTGGCACTGTGTCTGGAGACCATTCGCGCCCGCGCTCCAGAAATCGATACCGCCAAGGTGGTGCTGAACGCAACGCATACCCACACCGCACCCATGTCCCTGGTCGATCAGTTCGGACCGGAAGACGCAGTCCTCCCGGAAGACGTCATGACCGCCGATGCGTACATGGAGCTGCTACGCAACTGCATCGCGGATGCGGTCGTAGAGGCATGGCTCAAC
>JAIVGW010000159.1 GCA_020201415.1 Lentisphaerota bacterium | reverse complement strand
GGCCTGCGCCGATCAGCCCGATGATTTCGGAAAAATCTTCGGCGCCTGGCACGGCATCGAAGGAGTGCTCAAGGAAGAGTTGCTGGATCTCTCCGCACAGGATCCAGCGGAAATGAGACTGCTGGGCACCACTCCCGCCGCCGGCGCCATCGGCACCTGCCGCTACAAGCTGCGCGATCAATATCCCGCGGATTTTGAGCGGATAGTGGAAGTGTTCCGCGCGCATGATGTCGGATTCTTTTTTTATATCGGCGGCAACGACTCCATGGATACCGCCGACAAGATCAGCCGTTGGGCCGGTGCAGCCGGCTTGGACATGGTGGCCGTGGGCGTACCGAAAACCATCGACAATGATGTCGGCGACAGCGCATTCCAACTGATTGATCACACGCCGGGCTATGGCTCGGCGGCGCGCTTCTGGGCCTGCTGTATCCAGAACGCCAATGAGGAAAATGCCGGCGCCTGCACTTCCGATCCGGTGCTGGTGTTGCAGATCATGGGCCGCAAGATCGGATTCATTCCCGCGGCTGCACGCCTGGCCGACCCGCAACGTGCCATGCCTCTGCAAATATACCTGCCGGAATCCGGCTTGACCCTGGACGATCTGACTGACAATGTCGCCGACGAACTGCGGCGCAGCGGCCGCTGCATCGTGGCCATCAGCGAGGGCTTCGAAGTCGGTGATCTCGGCGCCGCCCGGGACGCCTTCGGACACATTGAATACGATGCCTGCCGGACTTCCGTGCAGCAGGTGGTGGTCAACCACCTTAACGCCGCCAGACTGCCGGCCCGCGGCTTTGCCCGCGGACAAAACCCCGGAACCGATCAGCGTTCCAGCATGCTCTGCGCCTCGCCAGTCGATCTGGCGGAAGCCCGGGCGGTGGGACGTCATGCCGTCACCATTGCAAGAACCGCGGGCAGCGGCTGGATGGCCACCATTCTGCGCAATCCCGGCGCGGAATACAACGTGCGCTACGACCAGGTGCCGCTGCGCGCCGTAGCCAACAGCGAACGTGAATTTCCCGCCCACTGGCTGGCGCGCAGCCGGATGGACGTAACTGATGATTTTGTGCGGTATGCGCGACCGCTGATTGGCGACACCATGGTCCAGGTTCCGATGGAGAACGGACTACCGAGGTTTGCCCGGCTGCGCCCGGTATTTGCCGTGCGGCGCTGTGCGGACTATCTCCCGGCCGCCCACGGCGTATGAATGGTTGCGGGCCGCAGTCAGTCTGACAACCCGATATTAAAACAAGCACACCAAACGGATTCATGAGCAAAGACGGAAACAATCAGCCCACCGAAACCTGGATTGCGCAGGAACTGGACGACTTGCGGCGCGCCGGCCTGGAACGCCGTCTGCGCACATGGGACACGGCCGACCTGATCAACTTTGCCGGCAACGACTACCTGAACCTGGCGCAGGCGCCGGAACTGCGCCGGGCCGCCAGTGAAGCCCTTGCACAATGGGGCGCGGGCGCAACCGCCTCGCGACTGCTGAGCGGGACCCTGCCGCTGCATACCGCGCTGGAAAACAAACTGGCTCAAACCAAGGGTTATCCGGCGGCGGTAATCTTCGGCAGCGGCTACATGGCCAACCTGGGTGTGATCACCACGCTGACGGGCCGGCACGACCTGCTGGTGACCGACCGTCTGGCCCACGCCAGCATCATGGACGCCGCCGTCCTCAGCCGGGCCCGGCTGCAGCGTTTTCGGCACAACGACCCGGAACATCTTGAGCAAATCCTGCGCCGGCGTCCGGCTGGCGGCCGCTGTCTGATTGTCACCGAATCGGTTTTCAGCATGGACGGCGACTGCGCGCCCCTGCCGGAAATCGCCCGGCTGGCAGGGCAATATGACGCCATGCTGATGGTGGACGAGGCGCATGCCACCGGCGTTTTCGGTCCCGTCGGCGCCGGCCTGGTCCGGGCCCACGGACTGGAGCACATGGTCAATATCAGCATGGGCACCATGAGCAAGGCCCTGGGCAGCTATGGCGGCTTCTGCGCCTGCTCGCCAGCCGTGCAGGCCCTGCTGGTCAATCGTGCCCGCCCGCTGATCTTCAGCACCGCCCCGCCGCCTTCGGCCATGGGCGCCGCCATGGCGGCGCTGACACATCTGGAACAACATCACGCCTGCGGCGGCGAACTGCTGCGCCGGGCGACCGCCTTCCGGGAGCGGCTGCAGGCGGCCGGGCTGAATACCGGCCCATCCGTCAGCCAGATTGTCCCGTTGATCGTGGGCGACAATCAGGCAGCCCTGAATCTCTCCGCAGCTCTGCTCCGGCAGGGCATCCTGGCGCCGGCCATCCGTCCGCCCACCGTTCCGCCCGGTTCCGCCCGGCTGCGTTTTTCCATCACTCTGGCCCACAGTCCGGAACTGCTGGCACAGACGGCGGAAATGATCATCAAACTGGCCGGCGAGGTCGGCTTGTCATGAC
>JAIVGW010000400.1 GCA_020201415.1 Lentisphaerota bacterium | reverse complement strand
GGATTGTGGTCAGCTTCTTCAGAATATCAACCGGCTAAGTGACTCATTCCGTGAACTTTCTCATGCGCTGGGTGAGGCTTTGGATTCACAATACGAAGGTTTGGCGCATCTTTTTTGGATTGATCGAGCATCTGATGTAATTTTCACTTTGGGTGGATCTGCATTGGGGTCTGCAATCAATATAGCTAGAGTAACACACACTTCTCAGCGAATTATGCATGGGTCACGACTAGGCGTAGATCTAGCGCGTGGAGGCTCTCTAACAGGGCCAGGTGTCTCTGCTTCCGCAGAATATGCCACGGCAATGGGTGGTTCTATTGGTGGCTTTGTCTCCAAGCAGACAGGCAGCCAAGCTGGATCTGCTGTACGGCGACGATCAAGACGTGGTACTGCTGGTGTACGCCAAATGATGCAGGATACAATCGATTCTTTGAATTACAGAATAGAGGCGATTAGAAGCGATCTGTCGGGACGCAGAGATTTGTATAGAAGGTGCTGTCAATAAATGGCGATCATGGCGCTATATTTGCTGTTTGCAAGCTCCACGATTATTCACTTAGTCTGGGTGTCTAGGCGGTATCTGCGTTTATTGCGAGAACCTTTAGGGGGACAATGCATTCCCAACAAGGTGTATACACATCTTTTGGCACTCGGACGTCGTTCTCGCATTGATCTTGTATTGGCATTTGGTATGTTATTCGCTGTAGCATGCATCAACGCACTTGCGGTGTTTCTACCTTTACCGGATCAGGTGCCCGTTAGCATATTGCGGTTATGTTTTGGGTATAATATTGATGATGCCGGAATCATGACCTTGGGGTGCTTTGGTATATATTGGGGCGTCATATGTGTTTGGTCTTTTTGGGTTGGTGCGCGAGTTCGTCATCAGGTGGGCACCATATATTTCTTTCAAAAGGAATTGGGTGTTGAAGCGTTGTTTATTGATAGGCCAAATATCGCCTATGAGCCAAAATATGTTTGGGTGGTGTACGTTGTAATCGCAATTATTGTGGCAATTTTGCTTGTGACATTCTACGTGTTGTATTGAGAAATGGAGACAGACCGAGCCATAGAGATAATCCAGAGCCTGGCCGACGGGGTATAGTGGTTCAGGAGATTCGGTGTCAGGAAAACCGCCGGAATCCGAGGTGAAAAATCGGTAAAAATTATGGATTGCGGCCGGCAGGGCATTGAATTAACGGTGCAAATGATGCGCTGGAGATGGTGAAGGCAGACCGATAGCGTTGTTTAGGAAGACCAAAAGGAATCAAACCGGCGGAATTACGCCGCCGGTTTGAGGGCAATCCACCGTCGCTGAAGCTATGGCGGACACAGTCCCTGGCCCCGTAATTATATGAGACTGCCAGCGTCAATATTGTTTTGCGCGGGTCGAACTTCGGGGTGTTGGGTGTGACGCCGGAATAAATATCAGAGGGATGTTTGTCGCCAAGCCCCTGATGCGGACGGGAATGGTTGTACCAATCAAGCGGGAGACAACTGGTAAATTGCCGGGCGATAGCGCGGAGCAGGAATTTGCTTTTTTCCAGCTTTGGCAGCTTGAATCCAAGTTGTTTTCGCAATTTTTACTTCGCTTAATGCGTCTTCCGGTGTTTTGCCAAATGCCGAGCAAAACTCCAAATCCGGTATATCCGCGATATAACCGCCGTCTTCTTCGCTGTAAAAAATATTAATGTGGTAATCTCGCATGACGTTTAATCTTTCATTTTTAAGTTGTAACGTTCCACCAGATTTAAGAATTGTCTGATCTGATACGGTTTGGCTTTGCCGTGAACATTTTGCAGGTTAACCAGTTCGTTTACGCCCGGGCAGGTGAAAATGTGATGGCTGCCGCTAACTCGGGATAACCTGAATCCAAATGTTTTTACCAACATCGTCATGTCAGCAAAACGAACATTGCAAGAGCCGGATAATATTTTCTGAAGAAGTCGTTCCTTGCTGCTCATGGCGCATCGTAACATGTTAAAAAAAACAAAGTTCAATTGACTTTGATTTATATTATTGATAAATATCCAGAATGTCAAAATATAAATTCCGCCGCCGCCGACCTGACCGCCATCGATTACTCCGATTCCACCCCCGACGTCGCGTTCACCTACGACCGCCTGGGGCGGCAACTGACCGCCTCCAGCAGCGTGCGCAGCCACACGTTTACCTATAACGACGCACTGCAAGTCGCTACCGAAACCGTAGTGGATACCAGCGGGACGAACGTGATTAGCAGGAGTTATGACGATCTCGGCCGCTCCGCCGGCTTCGGCATGGATTCCGATTATTCCGTGGCCTACGGCTATGACGATCATAACCGGTTCGCTTCTGTATCATCCACCGTGGCCTCCGCGTCCTCCGTGGTATCATAACCGGTTCGCTTCTGTATCATCCACCGTGGCCTCCGCGTCCTCCGTGGTAAATTATGGGTATCTGGCCAACTCCAGCCTAATCTCCGGCTACACCATGGGCGATCTGACCGTCACCCGGTCTTACGAATCCAACCGCGACCTGCTGACCCAGGTGAAAAACGCGTTTGACACCGTGACCGTCTCGCAGTATGATTACGTCAACGATTCAGCCGGACGTCGGATCGCGGTTAAACAGTCCGGCACGGCGTTTAAACCGGCGGGCGATATGTTTAATCTGTACCAATACAATACCCGTTCAGAAGTAACCGGCGCGGAACGCTATTTCGGCACGAATACAAATTCTCTGGATAACCCCGTAGGGTTGCAGGACTGGTCCTACGCCTATGATAACATCGGCAACCGCTCGGCATCATCCCGTGCCAACGCCATCAGCGACTACTCCGCCAACCTGCTGAACCAATACACCCAGCGCACCGTCCCCGGCTACGCCGATATCCTCGGCACCGCCGAGACCAACGTGACGGTGACGGTAAACACCCAGGCCGTCACCCGCCAGTCATATTATCCGCCTTCGCATGGAACAAGCTACGGCGCGACACGTTGGCATAAACGCCTGGACGTAGACAACGTACTGACCTCCGCCTACGAGGAAATCGTCACCACCGGCGTGTACAGTCCCGGCGGCACGAATGACGACATCGTGACCTCCGTCACCGGCCACATGTTTGTGGCGGAAACACCGGAAGGATTCACGTATGATGAGGATGGCAATCTTTTGACCGATGGCCGCTGGGCGTATTCTTGGGATTCAGAAAATCGGTTAATCGCCATGCAAACTCTTCCCGGACTATGTCCCTCTGTTCCTTTGATCCTTTGTAACTTTGACTACGACTACATGTCACGTAGAGTTGCTAAAACCGTCTATGAATGGGATGACGGGACAACCAACTGGGTTGAGCAATCAAGTTCCGCCTTCCTGTACGATGGATGGAATCTGATTTCCGAACAAACACACGAACAAACCAACGCACAAACGAACTCCTTCGTCTTCGGCTTGGACCTCAGCGGATCCCTCCAAGGCGCCGGGGGCGTGGGCGGCCTCCTGGCTTCCGTAGGTATGGCGGGCTCTCCGAGCACGCCGGCCTTCTACACGTACGACGGAAACGGAAACGTCAGCGAGATTCTGGACATTGGAGCCGGGACGCCCTCGTCCCGGATTGCCGCGCATTACGAATACAGCCCCTTCGGCGAAACCATTGTCGCCACGGGTGACCTCGCCAAGGACAATCCTTTCCGATTCAGCACCAAATACACCGACAATGAAACCACATTGGTGTATTACGGCTACCGGTACTACAGCCCGGGGATGGGCCGGTG
>JAIVGW010000008.1 GCA_020201415.1 Lentisphaerota bacterium | reverse complement strand
GGACTATGTCCTGCAAAGCGCACGCCCAAAGAGCGCAACAGGACTGTCCAATCGGCCGGCCGGTGACTGACCGCTAGGGTCAGTCCCGCCTCCCACACCACATGGCCTGTGCTCTGCCCGTAGCCTGTAAAAAGACAAGGCGGCCTGCGGCCACAACCAAAGAATGCAGGCCGCCGTCGAAAGTCGAAAGTAAACATAACACTAATCATCGTACTTGCTCAATCTCACCCTTTTAAATCCCATAGCCAAAAGAGTCAGCCTCAACATGTTTTTGGCGCGGCGTAGCTCGCAGAGCGAAGACGGCTCGTGGCGCGGCGTAGCTCGCAGAGCGAAGACGGCTCCGTTCAACGACGTTTCATCGATGACACCGCGCGATTCGTGCTTGTGTCGCTTCGGCCACACTTGTATACTCGCGGCCAACTCAATAAACTGCTATTCGTTCGACGAAGAGGAAAAACATGAAAGAGATTGCACGGATTTCAGCAGCTGTTGTACTAATTGTTGCAGTATTGTCATGTCAGAAAACGTCTTTTGCCGGCCAGGATAAGGAAAAAAACAAACTTAAAACCCAGGCAGGCAAACTTGAAGCTTTCCACATAAAGTATCCGGATTCCGATGCAAATGGTGACGGGACGCTATCCATAGAAGAGGCTACAGCTTACCAGGCAGTTTTAAGACAGACTCGACAGGGCGGAACTGGAGGAGAACAAACTGATAAGCGTGATATCACGTTTCATCCGGGCTGGGACAAGGGAGAATTTCCCGAGCATGCTGTTTTTAAAAAGAGCCCTGAAGAGATCAAGGCCATTTATGAAAGGGTGGTCGAGCCCGGCGAGCCGGTGGTCATGTCCTTTCAGAAACCTGAAGACGGTGCTTATCGCATTATCGGAACCGGGCACAGTTTCATGATTCCTGGCTACGGAACACTACGACACATCTGCACAGCGGCCGGATTCACACAACGACTTTACCTGCATACAGGAGGAGGGGTTACCGGTAGTGCACGCTTTAAATGGGAAATGGAAAACGGTATCTTTTCTTTTGATGGAAAACCCAAGCCTAAATTACTGGCATCGATCGCCAATGCTGATTGGGATGTCATGACATGGGGTCCCTACTACAAAGACCGTCCCGAGTTCTACACTTGCTGGATTGAATTCTGCACCCGCTTTCACCCAAATATGAAGTTTTATCTTGCTGACGCCTGGCCAATGGCCCATATGCAGGAAGTGCCGGATAGTGAAGATTACTTTACTGAGGAAATAATTGATGATATGCAAAGAAAAGTAAGGGAGACAAATATTGAGCTGGTAAAGGCCATACGCGATAAGACCGTAGAAGATGTCTATATTATGCCCACCTGTGACGCAATGAGCATTGCAGCAAAGATGTTTCTACAAGGTAAACTGCCCGAGGTCGAGGGCCTGCATAAAATGGTTGGAAACAAAGAACGATCCATATGGCGCGATCGAGCCGGACACCTGGGTCCCGGATTTGACCGATTGGAAGGTTACGTCTTCTATGCAAGCATTTACGGAAAAAGCCCTGAACTTATCAAAAACAAAATCAACTTTCCTGACAGTTCCGAGTATCCCGGCGAAGAACTTGACCGCATATTCAGAAAGATCGCGTGGCAGGCAGTGACCGGCCATCCCTTATCCGGTGTTGTTGATGAAGACAAGGACGGAATTGCAGACTAAGGACCAATACAGGGTGGAGCTTTGCACAGGCGTGAGCTGCCAGGACAGAAGCTGCGCTCCCACAAAGCCATACTCCTCCATCAATTACGGGGGATGCAGAACCAACCTATACACCTGACTGTTTGCGCTGACGCGCACCAGCAGGTGATGGCATCGTTGGCCTGAGCGATGACCTATAAACCATCCAGATTATTCAGTATCCGCATCCAGCCATGGGGACTTCTGACCGCAGCCGGCGCGGTCGCGTCGGCCGCAACGGTTATGGGCTTTTGCGGGAGGTTGTCTTGGTTTCTCGATCTATTCTTTCACTTTCGAGTTCAATATTTATTGGGCCTTGTTGTTCTCGGCGTTATTTTGATTGCAGGACGCCGCCGCAAGACGGCAATTTTGTTTTTAGCTCTTGCCATTGTAAATGCGGCGGTCGTGCTTCCGCTCTACTTTGGAAAACAACCGCGTCCATCGGAAGCAAGGACCAGTGCTCGGGCGCTGCTAATAATTTTTTATTGCGCATACCCATAGACCATTGCCTGCACTCGGACGAGATCATCATTGTTGATCGAAAGACAGGCGAAGACGTATCCTCGGATCATTATCCTTTGATTGTAGATTTTTTGATCAGCACAGAACAAACATCGGCCGAAAAGTGAAAAAGCCGACCTGCAAATGCGCGCTACGGCGCACCGCCGCCTTTAATAGCTTGACACGGGCGCAAGCGTCCGGCAAGCTATCTTTGGCCGGCGTACGAGTCACCGGCGCGCTCCAAAGGAAATAAAATAATGAAGATGAACGTACTATTTGTCGTGGTTGACGATCTGCGAACGCAGCTTGGGTGCTACGGCATTCCATGGATCCACTCTCCGAATATTGACAACCTGTCAAAAGAGTCGCTGTTGTTTGAACGCGCCTACTGTCAGCAAGCGGTATGTGCCCCTTCTCGTTGCAGTGTATTGTCGGGATGCCGTCCTGATACCACGACCATCTACGATTTACAGACTCCGCTTCGCAAGGCCATGCCCTATGTCCTCTCTCTGCCGGAGCACTTCAAGGCGAACGGGTATGAAACCGTATCTATCGGAAAAGTCTATCACCACGCCAAGGACGACCTGCAGGGATGGAGCAAGGAGCCGCTCCAATCAAGCGGTGACTGGAAAGGCCGCGGCTATCTCACGGATGAAGCCATCGAAGCTATCGCACGATGCGACAAGGAACGTAAGGATTCCGGTGACCGGCGCCAGGGTCTGGGTCCCGCTTTCGAGGCCGCGGACGTGCCTGACGATGCTTACCATGACGGTAAAGACGCCCTCGCCGCCATCGCTGAATTGAGGGAATTAAGCAAACTCGACAGACCTTTTTTCCTCGGACTTGGTTTTCACAAACCACACCTGCCGTTCAATGCGCCGAAACGGTACTGGGAGATGTATGATCGCGAAGCCCTGCCGCTGGCGGTCAACCCTTTCGAACCGAATGGTGTCACCGAGTTCTCGCTCACTAACTTTGGAGAAATGAGGGGGTACTTCGGCATACCCAAGGAAGGAGATATCCCTGAAGACTTGGCTCGCGACCTTATCCATGGTTACTGTGCCTGCGTCAGCTACATGGACGCCCAACTCGGCAAGGTCCTCGACGAACTGAAGCAACTTGGCCTCTGGGACAATACCGTAATTATGTTCTGGGGCGACCATGGCTGGAAACTCGGCGAGCACAATTCCTGGAGCAAACACACCAATTTCGAAGTCGATACACGTGCCCCTTTGCTGGCCAGAACCCCCGCCATGAAGGCCGAAGGCAGGACAACAAATGAACTTGTCGAATTTGTGGACATGTATCCAACGCTGTGTGAATTGTGCGGACTGAATATCCCCGATCACTGCGAAGGGGATAGTTTTGCCCCACTCCTCGACAGACCAAACCTCTCATGGAAGAAGGCGGCTTTCAGCCAGTATCCCCGAAAAGGCATCATGGGCTATGCAATGCGCACGGATCAATACCGTTATATTGAATGGCGGGAAACAGATTCGCAGGCAGTTCGTGCCCGCGAACTCTATGACCATTCGAAAGACTCCCAGGAAAATGTCAATCTCATCGATCAGGTTAACGAATCCTTGATCGACGCATTGTCAAGACAGCTACGCGCAGGATGGGAACAGGCACGTCTCGGCAAATTATAGAGATTGGTTACATTATGATTAATATGAATAACCAAACCGAAGCCTGCGCCATATTTCGACAGCCCGCCCTGATCCGCCTCGACACCGACGCCGCCGCGCCCGCGGCGCTGAATGACTCAGTAATGGCGCTGCAAACACCAGCGGTCATCATGATCGACGGGGTCGCACGGCTCACCGCGGATCTGTGCCTGCCGCCAGGCAGCACGTTGGCGTTCGGCCCGGCGGGCCGGCTCTCCGGCGCGTATCGCCTGACAGGACAGGATACGCGTATCGATGCCAATGCCGGCCGGGACATCTTCGCGCCTGAAGTAACCCTCGCCGGCACCTGGGACGCGGAATTCTCACCCCGCTGGTTCGGCGCAGTCTACGACGGACACACGGATTGCACGTCCGCTATCCAGAAATGCCTGGACCAGCGCGGTGCCGTGCGCTTGTGCGGCTGCGGCACAGCGCTTATCACGGACACCCTCTTTATTCACGGGAATACCTGGTTAAGCCTGGATCCCTCCTTCACCATCCGCCTGGCGGACAACACCTGCCGGGTGATGCTGAGTACGCGCTGGGCGAATCAACGCTATTTCGACGACCGCTTCCCGGAGTTTGTCACGGATCCCGCTTTCCCCGGCTTCGTCAGCGCCGCTGACAGTCCTGACAACTGGAACCTCGGTGAACCCGAGCGGAATATCCGGGTAACTGGTGGTATCTGGGACGCCAACGGCGGCAAAAATCCCCGCCAGACCCACCTATGGGGCAGCTACGGTTACCGTGGTTTTCTGATGACGATCGTGCATGTCAACGGGTTTGTCATGCGCGACACCACGCTTTTCGATCCGGCCACGTATTTCTTCGACGCGGCACTGCTGTCCAACTTCACGATTGACAACATTCATCTGGACATGCGCGAACTGCGCCTTAACCAGGACGGCATTCACCTCGAGGGCGAATGTCACAACGGGGTCATCAGCAACATCCACGGACGCACCTGGGACGACATGGTCGCGCTCAACGGTGGCGATAGTTGGTATCCGAAGTATCCTGCGGGCGTGCCCGTCCCGCAAAGGGGTACGGGCACCAATATTCTGTGGAAGTCTTTCTTGCAAGGCGGAATCAGCCATGTCGTGATCCGCGATATCCACGTTAGCGAGGGACTGACCGGCTTCCGTGCCATACGGCTCTTGTCCACCGGCGCGCATAAGATCGATGCAATCACCATCGATGGAATCTACGGACGTTACACGATCGATGGAATTTTGATCTCGGCGCACCACCAAGCCGTGGCACCCTACGGCACAATCATCATCCGCAACGTCGCCTGTTCGATTGTGGGCAACCCGGAGACAACGGAACGCGACCGGCGCGTGCTGTTCCGACTGGAAAACGACAAGGTACAAATCGACACGCTGATCATCGATGGCTGCCGCTTCCGGCGCACGGCCGAGAACGACCAGTTTCTTAACGCCCGCGGCAGTATCCGAAATCTGTTCGTCAGCAACGTGGACATCGGCGTCGCAAAAGATGCCCCCTTGTTCGGCCGCGGCGCCTTGGCCTGCACCGGTGCCGGAAACGTTGCCATCGAAGATGCCTGGTTCTGCAACCTGTCCATCCACGCCGAAGCCGGCACACGGTACGATGTGGCCTTTCAGGGTAATTGGCGCCGCCTGCACGTGATCAATGCCCGGATCGAGGCCGACACCGTATTTGACCTCGCACCCCACCCCGACACCTCCATCCGGGAAACAAACAACGACTTCATCTGCGACCGCCTATCGGCTGGAAGTCAGGGCGTTTAGGCACATTGAATTCATATGTATCATAATCATCCGGATGGTGCCGATAATGCAACCGCGGTGTTTGAATGGAACACCCTTGGAGAACTACAAATTCTATCTCAAGAAGACATGGGAGATCATAAACCGGGAATCCGCCATTTGAATTTGAAGAAATGAGATTTCGCCTGCAAGGCTTCTACAATCTGCGGCGCGTTCAACCGGATAAATTGATAAGAAATCGCTTTTCAGCCGACGCATACACGCACCCACCGGAACCAAAAAGCCACTGGAACGGAAGCGGTGCGCGACCACATCCGTGAAATGAAGGACGACTGGAGCAGAGCCCGGGGCCGGAACACCGAGATTTACGTCCAGTTCACAAACACGACCGTTTTGGTGGAGACCGAAATGACCGTCCAAGGAGATGAAGCGGAGGTATTCGTCGCTGGTGCGCCAAATCCTCACTTCCGAAGTTGGACATAAAGAAAGATATGAACATGCACAAGCCTAAATCATTTCCCGATTCTTCGGACAGCTTAATGCTCAACCGATTCCAGCGCTTCCAGGGAAAGCACCACACGCCCCCGGCCGGGACGATTGGGTGTAGCCGCAATGTCACAGCCACGCAACACCCATGGCGGCCGGCCGGCCGCGGCTTCATCCAGAATACCCGGCAAGGCGTCCAGCGGGGCCTCGCTAATACGCAAATCCACACGGCGCAAGCGCCAGCCGCCGACCGGTTCCCCGGCGGCGCGTTCGGAGATCTCGGTGACGGACATCAAATCCCGCATGGACGCGAGTTTTTCAGGCATAATGGCGCGCACCGGCCTCGGCCAATTTTCCGGCACTGAAAGAGCCAGGCGCAGCGATGCATGCTCCATGCGCAACTGCTGCAACTGGCGCAAGACCTCCGTCCGGGCATTAATGCGCACCATGGCGGATGGCGCAAGTTGCAAATTAACCAAAGTCCACACCAGGCCTATTGCCAGAGCCAGTCCGGCCAATCCCATCAGAATAGTATCCAACTTCCGCAGCTTCATGGCGCACCTCCCCAACGCCCTTCCAGAGTGAAAGCGGCCCGTCCGTCATCCAGCCCCGGCAGGGCGTTAACCTGGACACCATACCCCAGCGCGCGCAGTCGGGCGGCCAGGCTTTCCGCAAGCTCCCAGTCTGAAGCCGCGCAACGCATGTTAAATCCATCATTATCTGCCTGAAACTGCTGGCAAGTCACGCCCAGACCCGCGATTGCCTCGAAAACCAAGCCGATGCGTGCATAAAACCCCGAATGCAGTGCGTTTAGGACCGGAGCAACCTCACGGTTCAGCTGCTCCAGGGACTGTCGGGCTTCCTCCACCTCCCGTCCGTAGGGGATACGCGCTTCCGGCGCCAGTTCCGCCGCCAGCGCCGCCACCGCGGACTGCACATCCGCCGTCCTGCTGCGCAAGGCGCTCTGCCACCAGAAATTCACCGCGATCAGCAGCAGGCCCGCGGTCAGCAGGACCGCATATGCGCGGCGCGCCAAATGCTGCCGCCATTTTTGTGCCAGCGGATGCGCCAGCGCACCGACTCGCAGATTACAGCGCCAGTCCCCGGGGGACAGCGCGCGCGCCGCGAGCGCGCGCGCCAGAAACCGGGACTCATCCGCGGGCCGGCGCACCGGCCCCGGCCAATTTTCGGCAAGCCTGCCGGGCAGGTCGCGCGCCAATCGGTCGTCGCCATCCGTCCCCGCACAAACCAGCCAATGCAGCGGCGTGGCCTCCGTTAATTCCGCATGCAGGACCCTCGCCAACCGGCTTGCCAGCAGGTTGATTGCATCATCCCCCAATGGAGCGGTAAAAGCCAGGGCGTGAGCCGCACCGAAACATGCGCCGCGGCCCACCACCAGGGTCAACTCGCCGGCATTAACATACAGGATCGCGCGAACGGCATCATCCGGCAGCGGCCATTCCTCCAGAGCGGCAGTCCAGAGCGCCAGCCCCTTGTGATCCATGGTCACCGGATCATAGCCTGCCGCACGCCAGGCCGCCAAATGCTCTTCCAGGTTTACCCGCCGCACCGCCACCGCCAAAACCCGACCGGCGGCGCCGGGAGTACGGTGCCGGGCTACAAAACGGTAAACACAATCCTCCAGGGCAAAAGGCAGGCGGGCATCCAACAGCGATGGCAATACGCGGCAGGTCTTGCTCCAGGAATCAAAAGGCGCATCCAGCCACACCGTCAGACAGGAGCTCACCGGCAGGCAGCCGGCCACCGGCAGCAAACCGTCGTCAGGAACAGGCCTGGCACGCAAGCGTCCGGCAATGGTGCGGCGGACCGCGGTCAAGGCCGGCGGATTGGTCAGTTCCACCCCCAAACAGTCCCGCCCCGGCATTTCCACCTCGCCTTTATTATGCAACAAATGAATCATTGTTTAGTTTCCGTCATCGAGCGACATAAGGATTCAGTTCAACGGCAAACCCAGCGATGCACCCGCAGCCCGGACTCGGCGTTTAATTCCGCCAGCGCCCAGACCTTTGCAATCACCCCCTGATCCTCCGCCTCCGCCCAAACCTCAAAAAACGCGCTGCCAACCGCCAGATAGGCGTTATATTCGCCCAAATCCCCGTATCCGGCAAAATGTTCCAGCGCCGCCAGCGGCTGCGCATCACGCCGGGCAATCAGCGCATCCGCCGCCATCCTGCGCGCATCACCCAGCAGAGCTTGCAATACTTCCGGGGTGGCAGTATTGACGTTTACCGGCAACGGATGTCGCAGAGCCACCGGTAAAGCCGTCAGCAAAACCTCCAAGCGCTCCGGCGGCAGTTCCGGCAACAGATCAAGCAAAGCGCCGGAACCCTGCAACATGGCCTCATCGGACTCCTGCATCGCCTGAACCAGCCCCGCCCGCAAGCGCGCGGCATCATCTTCCGGTGTCCGGCTGCCGGCAGCCTGCAGCAAGCCGCTCATAACATCTTCCGGAGGCCGCCCTTCAGTCTCACCGTAATCGCAACCCAAATTGTTGACATTGAAACGGCGGGTGGCATCGGACATCCCGGCCCGGACAGCCACGCCATCCGGCAGGATGTAGTCCCGCGGAAGCGCCCAGTCGGCATTGGTGTGCGTCAACAGCAACAGATTTTCCTGAGTCAGGTCCAGCAGTGCCTGCCAAGCCGCATCGCTTGCCAGAATACGCAGGCGCGCCCGCTCGGTGGCGCCCCGGGCCTGCCGCAGCCGAATACGAGCCGTCAGTTGCGCATGTAGAGTCAAGGCCGCGGTGAGGGCCAGCAACATCAACACCGCCGGCAGAACCAAGCCGGCCCGGCGGCAATCGCAACTACCGGGCTCCGGAAAAACTTTTTGTTTACACATAGCCCATCCATC
>JAIVGW010000399.1 GCA_020201415.1 Lentisphaerota bacterium | reverse complement strand
GGATGGGGATGGTGTACCGCTTTCTGGGGCTGACGGTCGGCTGTATTCAAAACCAGATGACCCAGGCCGAACGCCGCGTTCAGTATGCCTGCGACATCACTTACGGCACCAACAGCGAATTCGGGTTTGATTATCTGCGTGATAACGGCATGGCCTATACCCCGGAAGACGTTGTGCAACGGGGTTATTACTACGCCATCGTCGATGAAATCGACAGCATTCTGATTGATGAAGCCCGAACTCCTTTGATAATTTCCGGGCCGGCTCCGGCCGCGCCGCACCAATTCGCCGAACTGACACCGCTGGTGGGCCGGCTGGTGCGCTGCCAGCGCGAATTGTGCAATCAGTTCATGCAGGAGGCCCGCGATGCCCTGGAACGCGATGACCAGCAGCAGGCCCGCCTGCGTTTGTACCAGGTGCGCCACGGAATGCCCAAAAACAAACAGTTGCTGCACCTGCTGGAGGAGGCCTCCGTCCGGCGCCTGCTCGAGCAGGTGGAAAACGCCATGCTGACGGACATGAACAAGGAGCAGGCCCGGACCTTGCGCGAAGAGCTTTATTTCAACATCGACGAGCGTGGACATGATGCCACCTTGACCGAGAAGGGTTGTGCCGAACTGAATCCATCCGATCCTGATGCCTATGTGTTTCCCGACTTGATCGGCCAGATGTCGGAAATCGACGGCAATTCCGAGCTCAAGCCGCAGGAAAAAATCGAGCGGCGCCAGCGGGCTCAGACGGCTTTTGCCGAAAAAAGCGAACGGATTCACACCGTGGATCAGTTGATCAGGGCTTTCTGTCTGTACGAGCGCGACGTTAATTACGTGGTGCAGGACAACCAGGTGTTGATAGTTGACGAATATACCGGCCGCATTCTTCCCGGCCGCCGCTGGAGCGACGGCCTGCATCAGGCCGTGGAGGCCAAGGAAGGGGTGAAGATCGAGCGTGAAACCCAGACGCTTGCCAGCATCACCATCCAGAATTATTTCCGTATGTATGACAAGCTGGCGGGCATGACCGGCACAGCCGAAACCGAGGCCAATGAATTCCGCGATATTTACAAGCTGGATGTGATGGTCATGCCCACCAACCGCCCGGTGCGCCGGATGGATTGCAACGACGTGGTGTATCGCACACGGCGCGAAAAGTTCAAGGCGGTCATTGATGAGATTGTCGAATGCCACGTCCGCGGCCAGCCGGTGCTGGTAGGCACCATTTCCGTCGAGACCTCGGAATTGCTCAGCCGCATGCTCAAGCGTGAAAATATTCCCCACAATGTGCTCAACGCCAAGAATCACGAACGCGAAGCCGACATCGTCATGCGCGCCGGACATGCCGGCGCCGTCACCATAGCCACCAACATGGCCGGCCGTGGCACCGATATCAAGCTGGGCGATGGGGTGGTTTACCTGCCGCGCGATATTATTCAGTCGCAGTTGTCGCTCGGTGATGTCTATGAAGGGCGGAAACTCCGCGATTTGTTGCGCGAGCGCCCGTGCGGTCTGCATGTCATTGCCTCCGAGCGCCACGAATCACGGCGTATCGATCGTCAGCTCCGCGGCCGTTGCGCGCGCCAGGGCGATCCGGGATCATCCCGTTTTTATGTTTCGCTGGAAGATGATCTGATGCGTCTTTTCGGCTCGGACCGCATATCCAACATCATGAGCCGCATGGGGCTGGAGGAGGGCCAGGAACTGCAGCATCCCTGGCTCAACCGCTCGATAGAAACCGCCCAGAAACGGGTGGAGCAGCACAATTACTCCATTCGCAAGCGCACACTGGAATATGACGATGTCATGAACCGCCAGCGCGAGGTGATATACAGTTTTCGCGGCGCCATTGTGCGCGACAAGGAGGTGCGGGAACATCTGTACGACCTGGTGGCGGATGTCATCGAATCGCACGCCGAGGAGTGTTTCGCCGCTGAAAAAAAACACGAAGAACGCCTGGCCCGCTTGACGGAATGGACCAATACCGTTTTTCCCATCGGTTTGCGGACGGATGACCTCGCTGGAATCGGTGAAAAGGATGTTGAACAGGCCGCCCGTTTGATCTACGACCGGGTATGTCGCGCCTATGATATGAAGGTGGAGGTCGAGGATCCCCAGGCTTTGCCGTCCATGGAGCGTTTTATTCTACTGCATTCAATTGATTCCCAATGGCAGGAATATCTGCGCGGCATGGATAATCTGCGCCAGGGAGTGGGTTTGCGGGCCTATGGTCAGAGCGATCCGTTGGTGGAGTATAAGCGCGAGGCTTTCACGCTGTTTTCCACGCTGATGAGCTCGATCAAAAATGAAGTCGTTACCCGCATGTTCCGTTCCACCACATCCTTGCAGGCCTACGAGCGTCTGCTGGCGACCATCCCTGTCCGGGCCGTGCATCAGGAGCCTGTGCCGGCCGTGGGCGTTTCCGCCAACAGCAAGTCTGCCGGCAGCCAGGCTTCCCGG
>JAIVGW010000158.1 GCA_020201415.1 Lentisphaerota bacterium | reverse complement strand
AGCTTACGCTGCAAACAGCTCTTTTGCAAATACTTAGATCAGTTATACCTCGCTTGCAAAATAAACTCACGCTAGTCTGAATACATCCCAGACAACCAGCCGGTCACATTGCTACCGCGCCGCCCTGCGCCTGGGCGCGGCATGGAACTATGACCGGGCCCACTCCATGCAGGTGACACGCCTCAGCCGGCGCTTATTTGATGCCCTGCAACCCTTGCACCGTCTGGGACATGCCGACCGTTTTATCCTGGAATGCGCGGCCCTGCTGCATGATATCGGCTGGGCCCATGGCCGGCGCCGTCATCATAAAAACAGCCGGGACATGATTCTCAAAGACAAGAGCATACCGCTGGCCGGCCGCGAACGGCTGCTGATCGCCTTGATTGCCCGCTACCACCGGCGCTCCGAGCCGACCGCCAGCCACCGGCACTACCGTGAACTTGAGAGACATGACCGCCGCCTGGTCCGGCAACTGTCGGCATTGTTACGCATGGCGGACGGGCTGGACAACGAACACCGATTGGCCATCCGCAATCTTGCGGCGGAAATCACACCACATGAAATCACCCTGCATTGCGGCGGAAATTTCGACAGCCCCGGCGGCCTTAGGTCCGCGCGGGCCAAGGCGCTCCTGCTGGAAAAAGTTTTCGAACGCCGTGTGGTCTTCACGTTCCCAACCAAGCATTAAACGCCGCTCACGATCCCGCCCGCTTGCGGGCTAACTGCACCTGCGGCCTGCATTTGCACTTTCATCGTGCTTAAAACCGCGGCAACTGCCGTCAATTTTTCTTGTTTTTTACGGCAGTTACCGCAGTTTTAGGCACTAATCCCGCACCGTAATCGTCACACGCGATGCACGATAATAATCTGGGTTGGAAATATCCAGTATCCCGTCCGACGGATAATCCACGCCAAACCAGACATTGTACAACCCCGGCGCCGGACTCAACACCGGCCCAACCTGCGTCGCCGGCAGGTTAAACAGCGGCCCGCGATGTACCGGATGGCAATGCAGCAGATTGCCGTCAAATAACGTCCAGTTCATGGCGTTATCCATATAATACCAGGCGCCACCATCATGCAGATAGGCCGCCAACCACCAGTCCACATCTACCGCCGGCAAACGATGCACGCCTTCGCCCATATTCAGACGAACGCTCAGCGTAAGATTTTCACCCCGACCAAGCGTGATATTATCACCGACACGACCGTTGGCCATGATCATCGGGCCCAGCTCACCCGGAAACCCGTGCGCCGGACTACTATAAGCGCTGTCCCCGGCAGCGTTGGTGGCCCGTATCCAGTAGTAATAATTCACATTCACCGCAATAGCGGTATCGGTAAAGGCCGTCCCCACGGAAGCACCGAGCAAGGTCATATCATCTCCGGACGCCGATACATCCCGCCAGATTTCATACCCGGCCGCCCGCGCCGACGCCGTCCAATTCAGCCGGACTTCGCCGACATGCTCACCCGCGGAGGCCGTGACGCCGGCCGGCTTATCCGGCGCGGTCAGACTCAAAGCGAAGCTTGCCATGACGTCTTTATCGCCGGTAACATTCAAATCCCGGCGGGGGTTGGCGGTGGACGTATCGCTCCACTGCGTGAAATGGTAGCCGGTATTCGGCGTCGCCGTCACCGCCGTGCCGTCCGCCCCGTGATACACGGTCTGTGTGGCCGTGCCGCTGATCGCACCATTGGCTCCGGCGGTATAAGTCAGGGTATGCTGAGGGGAGAACATTGCGAAACCGTACATGGTATGTTTCATACTGGAAAAATAGCCTCCAGCATAAAGTCTTTGGCCGTCGTCCGATAAAGATATTGCATAAAGACCACGATCCGTGCCGGGGTTCCAACCGGTCGGAACGCCGGTATCCGCGGCAATCGCGGCAATACCTTTGCGTTGCCGGTCATTGATAACGGAAAAGCCGCCGCCGACATAAACCGTGGCGCCATCCGGTGAAACGGCGATGGCGTGCAAACTACTATCCGCGCCGGGATCCCAGTCGGTTGGAATACCGGTATCCGCGGCAATCGCCGCCAGGTAATTGCGATCTTCCGCGATGATATTCATGCGAGTAAAAGCACCGCCGGCATAAACAATCGCGCCATCCGGTGATAACGCCAGAGCTGTGACGTCCGAATTGGCGTTCGGTTGCCAAGCCGTGGGCAACCCGGTTTCCGCGCTGATCGCGGCGATATAGTTTATTTCTTCTTCAGCCACATGTGAAAATCCTCCGCCGGCATAAACAATCGCGCCGTCTGGTGATACCGCCAGGCAATTTATTGTACCGTCCGGATCCGGCGCCCATTCTTCAATAATATTGCCGGTTACGCCGTCCATAGCCGCCAGATTGCGGCATTCATGCCATTCCCGGCAGGAAAACGTTCCACCGGCAAACACCGTGGACGCATCAGCTACAATGCATAATACCTCTCCGTTTAAACGTGGTCTCCAAGC
>JAIVGW010000157.1 GCA_020201415.1 Lentisphaerota bacterium | reverse complement strand
AGGTATTGGACTTGCCGACCGACCCGGCGATAATGGCCTGGTAGTCCATACAGGAAGATCGCAGACAATCCTTGGGGAGATTCGAACAATGGAACAATACGCCACGATCCGGATCATCGTCATAGTTGTTGTTCCAATCCAGCAAGGCCGAACAGCGGCCGGAGGCGGCTGCCAGCACATGCATGCCGATCAAGCCGGTAATATCGGTTTCGCAGGCACTGGAAACCAGACGATTGGACATCATGCTCATCAGGGCGCAGGGCACCACGCCGTAATATTCCTCAAGCGCCGTCCAGCATTGCAGGGCGGTGGCGGAAATCTCATGCTCCTGCATCCATTGGTCGATGACCACTCCCAGCCGCGCCATGCGCAACAGAGCCGCACTCGCCACCCCCTTGGTGGAGGTGTATGCCTGCAAGGCGGCCAGCTTGGCGCGTAAGGTCTTATCGGAATCCTTCAATCTGTCACAACGGCCCAGGATCTCGCTCAGGTCCACCGTCTCCACGGTCATCCCGGCGGCTTCCATCAGTTTTTCACTGAAGCGGACGGTGTTGAAGGCCGCCGGCCGGGCGCCGATCATGCCGAAGCGGGCGTTCTTGAGGGATTTTACAACGCGGCAAACCGCGGCAAACCGTTCCAGTTCTCCGGCAAATTTCGCGCCTTCCGGATCCATGGTATGCCCGGCAGTCAGGGAAAAAGGAATGCCGTACTGGCGCAGATTATTGCAGACGGAAATTTTTCCACAGAAACTGTCACGCCGGTCGCGCAGCGTCATACGGCTGCTGTTGTCAGGAAAGGCATGGACCAGCACGGGCACATTCAGGCCGGCGCGGCGCAGGGTTTCAGCAACTCCTCGTTCATCGCCGAAATTCGGCAGGGTCACAAGCACACCATCAATCCGCTCACTATGCCGCCTGAAAAGTTCGGCGCAGGCCCGCGCATCCGCCAGGGTTTCCACCGCGCCGGCACAGGCCGTGGCGCCTTCTTCCAGAATCACCGGATCGATGCCGTTGCGCCGCAGAACCTTCAGGATCACCTTGCGCCCCTTATCACAAAGGTGATTTGGAAAGAATCCGCGATTGCCGATGATTACAGCCAGTGTCAGCCGTGTCATGTTGCGCCTCCCGGGAAAGATTAAATGTTTGAAAAGTGTTTTTTAGCATCATCGCAAAAATATGGCAAACATCAAATATCGTCAAATGCTGCTTGTGTTTCAGGGTGGGGTAAACTACGCTTCTTTTCGATGTGATTGGGTGGCGCCAATTCCCTCAGCTATCCGCCCGTTGCGCCCGGATAGCTGAGCAGTTACAAATCAAAATGCTGGAGGACGGCCTGCAACCGCTCGGGTTCGCGCCGGATTCACGACCATACCGGCCACACCTGACCCTGGGGCGCGTCCGCTCCGGACGCAATCGAATGGAACTGACCAAACTGCTGGAGCAAACCTCCTGCGCGGCCACGCCCAATAGCGCTGACCGTTTGGCCCTGATGAAGAGCGAACTGACGCCGCACGGTCCGATCCACACCATTTTGTACGCATCAGGACATTGACAAGCTGCGGCATTTTTGCAGAATACGGTCGACACGGCGCTGGAAATTAATTTCACCGGACTTGACGAAATAAGGCAGCCCTCATTCATGTAAAGCGACATGCTACATCATATTCCATTTCAGGAACGCAAGACGCCCTGGCGCGGGGTGCTGGATCTGGTCACCGGACGCTACCCGGTCTTCCTTTTCGGCGGCCAGGTCGGCAATCTGCTGCCGATGTTTCATTTCCACGATGTCACCACCGCCTACTTGACGCCGTATTTCAAATACCTGGCGGAAAACCGCTACCGCACGGTGAATGCCGAAGACATTGCCGGATTTGTGCGCGATGGCCGCCATCCCGGCCCACGAACAGTGGCCCTGTGTTTTGACGACGCCTGGGCCAGCCTCTGGACCGTTGTCCTGCCGCTTTTACAAAAACACAACCTGACGGCCATCAGCTACGCCATCCCCGGGCGCGTAGCGGATGCCGCCGCGCCGAGGCCCCAGACCGATCATGCAACACATACCGGTCCGCCCCTGGCCACCTGGCCGGAACTGCGTGCGCTGCAGTCTTCCGGCCTGGTTGACGTCCAGGCCCATACCCATACTCATGCCATGATTTTCTGCCACGATCAACCTTGCGGCTTTATTACCCCCGCCTACCGCCCCGCGGCGCTGGCCGAGCCGTTTACCGGGACGGCAGAGGCGCCGGCCTTCCTGCAATCCCATGACCTGGGCGAACCGCTCTACCCTTTGCGATCCCGCTGCTCGGACGCCCGCCGCTTTTTTCCCGCTCCCGCCGCGCGGCAGGCCTGCCGCGATCATGTGGCACAACACGGCGGCAAAGCATATTTTCAAACTCCGCAATGGCAACTGGCGCTGATAAAAATCATGCGCGCGGACGGCGGCACATGGGAGACGCCGGAAGAC
>JAIVGW010000398.1 GCA_020201415.1 Lentisphaerota bacterium | reverse complement strand
CGCGGCTGGGCGCACAAGCTGATGAATGATCTGACACTGTGCCCGCACCTCACCGGCGAGGTGCGCCTGTTCGATATTGATCGGCCCATGGCGCTGCTTAATGCGCGCTGGGGCGAACGGGTCAATGCCGCCCCCGCGGCTGTATCCGAATGGAAGTTCAAGGCGGTCAAGACCTTGAAAGAGGCATTGACAGGCGCCGATTTCGTGATCTGCAGCATTCAGCCCGGCGCGATTGAAATGATGGGGCATGATCTGAATATCCCCCGTAAATACGGCATCGTCCACCCGGTGGGCGACACCGTCGGTCCGGCGGGTATGATCCGCTCCCTGCGTTCGGTGGGGGACTATGCCGTTTTTGCGGAGGCCGTGGAGCGCTATTGCCCGGCTGCCTGGGTGATCAATTACACTAATCCCATGACCGTCTGTACCCGCACCCTCTATAAGGTTTTCCCCGGTATCAAGGCCTTTGGCTGCTGTCATGAAGTGTTCAGCACGCAGAAATGGCTAGGCCAACTGCTGGAGGAATATCACGGGATCAAGGCCACGCGCGATGAAATCCTGGTCAATGTGCTGGGGGTGAATCACTTCACCTGGGTGGACCGGGCGCGCTACCTGGATATCGATCTGTTCCCGCTGGTGCGCCGCAAGATGGGCGAAAAGGGGATGGTGCGCAAGTTTCGCCCCGAGGACCTGGCAAATCAAGACCAGATGAAGGGCCGGCGGCAGGTGGTGTTCGATCTCTTCAAGCGTTTTAGCCTGATCGCCGCCGCCGGCGAACGCCACATCGTCGAGTTTCTGCCGTTCTATTGCAAGAGCGAGGAAGTCCTCAATAGCTGGGGTGTAAAATTGACGCCTTACGAGTTCCGCCAGCGCCGGTACGAAAATGCCCCGCGCGAGTTTCGCGCGCGGCTGCGCGATCGCAAGCCGTTCGAACTTGAACCTTCCAAGGAGGAAGGCGTGCGGCAGATGATGGCCCTGTGCGGGCTGGGCAACTTGCGCACCAATGTCAACCTGCCTAATATCGGCCAGATTGAAGGGTTGCCGCGGGACGCGGTGGTGGAGACCAACTCCTCGTTTACTTACGATAATGTGGCCCCTGAATTCGCCGGGCAACTGCCGCTGCCGGTTGAGACCCATGTCCTGCGCGCGGTGGCCAACCAGGAGACGATTGTGCATGCCGGGCTGACCGCCGATCGCGACCTGGCCTTCCAGGCCTTCCTGAACGATCCGCTGATGACGCTGCAGACCGATGCAGCCTGGCGCATGTTCCGCGAGATGTTACAGGCTACCAAGTCGGCCCTGCCAAAGGGCTGGCGGATCTGAATTAAGGTATTAATTATTCGTTCGGCGATCGGTAGGTTTCACTATAAGGAGCACCGCATGCAAACTCAGTTGATTGGCAGGATTGGCCGTGACCGGGCCGGCACCAATGCGCCGGTGTACAATCCATATGGCGAAAGTATGCTTTTTATCGGCCCCGCCCATAAGCCATGAAGTTTTATGCTGGGGGCGACAGGGGCGATTTCGGTTCCGGCCAATCAGACAAGTAAAGGCCCCGGGGCGGCCCGGATGATGCAGGGGTGAAACTTGGGGTGATTGTGTGTGAGTTTGTGGGTATGTGAGTGTGGGGGAGGGAACGTTTTTCATATTTTCCCACGTACCCACGCACTCACATACTCACACACAATGATTCAAGTTACAGGTTAGGAACAGCAACCAAAAACAAGTAGGAGTAATAATCAGGCGCAAGCCGCGCGCCGGGCCAAAATCATGACCGCGATGAATTTCACCTGGCGCAATCGGGCACCGTCCCAAATGGCCGCCCGGTTGGTGGCTTCCGGCAAACTGGGCGACTTGCGCCATGTGGAAGGTGAATACCTTCAAGGGTGGTTGACGGGCGACTGGGCGTCTTCGGAAGCGCTGCTCTGGCGCCTGAGCCGGCGGCACGGCAGCGGCGGCGTCCTGGGCGATGTCGGCGTGCATCTGCTGGACCTGGCGGATTTCGTGGTGGGGGAAATCGCGGAACTGGCCTGTGACCTGACGGTGTTCGACAAGGGCAAGCGGCGCATAGGGGAATATGTGTTCGACGCCAACGACAGCATGTCGGCCCTGGTGCGGTTTAAAAACGGCGCGCGCGGCACGTTGAACACAACCCGCTGGGCCAAGGGCCACGGCAATACCGTGCGGTTGCGCATTCACGGTACGCGTGGCGCCCTGGACATGGACACGGACCGTCCGCGGGAGGAACAGTTGAAGGCCTGTCTGGGGGTCAAGGCCACTGAATGGGTGGCGGTAAAATGCCCCGAGGGCCCCACGCAGCAGGCGCGATTTGTGGCGTCCATTCGATCCGGCCGGCCGGGTCAGACCGGTTTCGAGGGCGGCTTTAGGATTCAGGAATACCTCGAAGCCTGTTTCAAGTCGTCCGGCCGCAAGGGCTCCTGGGTGAAAATGTGAGTATGCGTCAATAAATCCGCGGAATCATGGAAATTCTGTTCAACGGTAGGGCGCCCGATAAAGGGATGAGTGTTATGGCAAAACTGAAACCCCGTGATTTGGAACATGGCGTGGTGATCCCCTGTGGCGAGGAGCAACGTATTCCGGCGGCCGCGGCATGGGCGCAATCCAAGGGACTCCGCGGCATGCACTACGGCTGGCCGGGCCTGACCCGCACGCGCGCAGGTGACCTGCTGGTGGGCGCTTCGGAACGGCATGTCCATATTGACCCGTTCGGACGCGAGGTGGTCGTACGTTCGACGGACAACGGACGCACCTGGAGCGCGCCGGAAGTGATTTTCGATTCGCTGACCGACGACCGCGACATTGCCCTGAACACCCTGCCGGACGGTACGGTTGTGGCGACATGGTTCAGTAGCGCCGCATGGGCATCGGATGAAGCTGTGCAAAAGCATCCTGAGTGGAAGCCCATGCGGGAAAGTTTGAATACGGACACACTCCGGGCGCTGGCGCGCGGATGGCTGCGCCGTTCGCATGACGGCGGGCGCACCTGGGAGGAGCGGATTTACCCCACGCTTGTAGGCCAGCATGCCGGGCCGAGCCCGTTGGCCAACGGCGATCTGATTTACCTGGGGCCCTACCGGTCGCCGCATCCTGAATTTAACGACAGGAACAACCAAGGTCAGGGCAAAACCGTGCTTGCCGCAACCCGTTCTTCCGATGGCGGTTGTTCATGGGAGTTGATTGGGGCGGTTCCCGGCGCATTCAAGACTGATCCGGCAACCGGCAAGGTCGCGACCATCCTGAACGAAAACCACGTGCTTGAACTGGAGCCGGGCCGGTTGCTGGCCGCGTTCAGGATTCAACCTGACGCCTGTGCGGAAGCTGGTGGGCCCAGCGACCCGCGTTTCCAGGCGTGCCCGTGGCTGGCCGGCAAGACGCTGCATTTTGCCCACTCGGAAGACGGCGGGCGCCGCTGGAGCGCGCCCGAGGATAGTGGGGTGTTCGGCTTTCCGCCCTATTTGTTACGGCTCAGGAGCGGCCCGATCCTGTGCGTGTTTGCCGACCGCGTTGTTCCCCGCACCATCCGTTGCATGTTATCTTACGACCATGGCAGGAGTTGGGACAGGTCCAACGTGCATATCCTGCGGCAGTTTGATGATTTCTCGCATTTTGCACCCGATATGGGTTATCCCGTTGCCGTGGAGACGGAGTCCGGAGAGGTGTTGTGCATTTACTACGCAATTCCGAAACATGACCAGACGGGATACGCGGAGTTGGACATGAATGCCTGGGGCATTCTATCAACCCGGTTCAAGTTGGATGAAATTTGAGGCTTGCTTTTAAAAGTCGGCTTTTAAGAAAAGAGCATCCTAACCCGGAAGACCATAATGACAAAACAAACCCTGAAAAACCTTTGCGTGATCATCTTGTTGCCAGGCGCGCTTGCCGCCACCAATGACCTCTCCGCCGTCAACATCGTGAAGGATGGAAAATCCAATGCGCAAATCGTCATCGCCGAAAATCCCACCCGCATGCAGTGGATGGCCGCTTACGAATTGCGCGACTACGTCAGGAAAATTTCCGGGGCCTCGACAACGGGGCCTACCGCATGGTGTCCGGGAAGGATTGGCTCGCCCTGGTCGGGAACGACGAGAATTTCGAGCCGGTCGAGCCGTGGGCGCGGCATCACGGGCATGGGAAGAATGTGACCATGCCCAAATGGGACGAAATCACCGGGAAGAAGTGGTCCAACGGGCCAGCGGCGAAAATGTACAGGAGCTACACCGGCAAGGCGGTCCTTTATGAGAAGGATCAACAAATAACTCCGACCAAATCGGAGGATATTCAATTCTGGGGGTATGACAAGAAGGGCTCGCTCAACGCCGTCTACGCCTTCCTGCGTCGGCTGGGCGTCCGCTGGTACATGCCGGGCTAACTCGGCGAGATCCTGCCGAAAATGAAGACCATCGAAGTGCCGAACGTGGACGAGACGGTCGAACCCGACATCAAGATTCGCTCCATGTCATGGGACCGCCACAGTTTCTCCCGCGATCACATTATGTGGTCGCTAAGGCTCGGATTGAACAACCTCTTCGCCCCCATGCACCACGGCATCGCCGACATCACCGTCCGGGACGAACAACGGAAACTGCATCCCGAATTCTATCAAGTCCTGCCCAACGGAAAACACGACACCGAGAGCCGAAGGCCCAAGGCGTGTCTCTCCTGTCCCGGGCTTCTCAAGGAGAACGTTGAATATGCCAGGACCATGTTCGACATGTACGACGTGCCCATGGTCTCGGTCATGCCCCAGGACGGATTCACCCGCCTCTGCCAGTGCGAGCAGTGCAAGGACCAGGCCACGCCGGAACAGGGCGCCCGCGGCCGCTTCTCCAATTACGTTTGGAACTACGTGAACAAGGTCGCCAGGGAGTTGGCCAAGACCCATCCGGACAAGAAGATCATCTGCGGCGCCTACAGCACTTACCAAGAGCCGCCGTCCGAGATCGACAAACTTGAGCCGAACGTGTTCGTGGGCATCACCAACGGCCGTCCGCGGACTGAGATGGACCCGGAATTTCACAAGATGCTTGACGACATGCGTCGCGGCTGGCTCGAGAAAACCGACAATCCCCTGTCCATATCAATCAACCACCACGTCGGCTACTTGCCGTTCTACGTTCCGCACGTCATCGCCAAGGGCCTCCGAGACACCAAGGGCCAAACGTGGCGCGAGGACTTGTGGTTCATGCCCTTCAGCAAGGATGGACTGTTCAACTCCGGCGTCAACCATCTCTGCGTTTATCTCATATCCCGCTTGTGGTGGGACCAGGAGGCCGACGCCGACCAGATCCTGGATGAGTACTACGAGAAATTCTACGGCCCGGCCAAGGATGAGATGAAGACCTTTGTCGAGTACGTCGAGGAAAACTACGCCGATCTGACCAAAGATCCGGACAAGGTGAATAAGGCCTTCGAACTATTCCAGGCGGTCCAAGCCAAAGTGGATCCCGAAACGGTTTACGGGAAGCGAGTAGCCCTGATCGACGAGGCCTTGGCCACATGGCGCAAACGAAAAAAACAGTTGTCGAAAAGACGGGAGGACACCCCGTATTTCAGCGCGTTAATCGATTATAACAGACTTTCGGACCGCTTCAAGGAGGCTAAAACCACATTCACACTCGACGGCAAGCTCGATGAGCCGTTCTGGCGCGCCTACCCGCATGGAGGATGGCTTAAAAAAGCCCAGACCGATTCGCAGGGAACGCCAAAGACCCACTTCATGGCCAGATGGTATGAAAATGCCCTGTACTTCGGGATTCGCTGCGACGATGATTCCGAAGGTCCGCTGGAGGTCACGACGACTACACGCGACGACCCCGCCATCCTGGCCGGCGACCACGTTCAAGTCCTCCTCGAAACCCCCGATCACGCCCACTACCAGATTGCCGTCAGCCCGGCGGGCGCGATGCTCGATCGGGACCTTGGCGTAGATGAGGCTGGATGGAATCTCTGGGACTCCCAAGCCGAGG
>JAIVGW010000156.1 GCA_020201415.1 Lentisphaerota bacterium | reverse complement strand
GGTCTTTGTTATACGACTTAAAGGACGACCCAAACGGCGCGACCCACATCTCCCCGTGCTTTTCCCGCCACGCTGCGGCCACCTGCTCGCGCTCACGCCGGTGCCCCGCAAACACCGGCCCACCGTCGCCCGGTTTGTCCATGAAGTAATTCGCGTCGTCGCCGACCAGCGCCAGATAATCGGCGCCGGATTTGATCCGGTAGGCGCCGTATTCAAGATCGTCGGTCTGCAACCCGAGTTTCCTGGTGAATTCGCTTTCGCCGACGTAGATCGTCACCGGCAGCTCATCACTGGGCGCCGTACCGATCGGCAGTTCCGCCCCGCTGATCTTTTTTACATATTTCTGCAACTCTTCCGCCGCCAGTTTCTGCATGCGGGTGGGCTCCCCGGCAATGACAATCGCGGCCCGTGGCTTCCCGTCCTCGACGATGAACGGATCCGCGGACACATTAACTGCCAATCCCAGCCCAGCAAAGAGCATGCAGCAACGGCAAACGATCTTGAATAAGTAAATGGTACGGCTATGCATGTGTGACTCGCCTCTTGTATATGGTTGCGTTTCTTTCTCCCTGGAGCGGAATGTGTGAACATTCCGGCCCTCCATGCACCCGCACCGGAATTCTCACGAATTCCGCTCCACTTGCACCACCCGGAATTCTCACGAATTCCGCTCCATTACACCACCCGGAATTCTCACGAATTCCGCTCCATTACACCACCCGGAATTCTCACGAATTCCGCTCCATTGCACCACCCGGAATTCTCACGAATTCCGCTCCATTACACCAGCCGGAATTCTCACGAATTCCGCTCCACCATGCGTGTCGGCTCCGCTCCCCGGAGCGGAATGTGTGAACATTCCGGCGGTTCATTGGCTGTCTTTGAACTGATCGGGGTTGTATTTCGTCAAATAGCGATTGCCGGGCTGGACATAACTCCCATGGATCGCGAAAGGCTGCGCTTGCATGATCCGTTTGAGCTCCGCCCATACCGCCTCCCATTTGGCTTGCGTGGCCGCCTTAGCCTCAGTATCCTGCCCCTTGGTCTCCGTCAGCCGGTCAATGAACGGCAGCATTTCCTGCATCAGGCGCAGATAGTCCAGCCCGGCGCGCACGAATGCCACGCGCTCGGCATACACCTCCGTCCCGGCCTCCGACGCCGCCCGGTCCAGTCGGGCGTAGGCATCCTGGAAGAAGTCATCGTTCCAAACTTCCCGTTCGCTCTTGCCCTCGAACCCTATTTGCGTCGCGGCGCGTTCGATCAAGTCCCAGTAGCCCGCCATCGTCTCCGCGGCCGGACCAAACGCGCGTTGGTAGTAGTCCTTGAGGATCGCCTCGCCGTCGGCGTAGGGGTTCCAGGCCATCTGCGCGAGCATGTAGTAGTGCGGCCCCTGGGCAGCCCAGCTCCCGAAGATCCAGTCCATGGCCACCCCAATCACATTGTGCTCGGCGACAAACCGCATATCACGCCGTAGGCCATGGCGGCAACCGACAGGTCCTCCCGGTCGGGAAAACGCTCTCGGAGTTTGCGCGCCAGGGTATTGGCAAAGATGATCTGCCGGTCGGTCATAGACACATATTGCCGCACACGTCCTTTACTGACGTAGCTGAATGTCTGCCCCTCCGGATGGTCCCAGGCCTGGCAGTTATCGCAGACGCAGTAGCCGTAAGTCCAGCCGTCGTTGGCATTTGCGCCGAAGACGACGCGATTGGGATCCACCAGCAACGATTCCTCAACATCGCTCAGCCATTGCTCCCAGACGGCGGGACTGGACTTGCAGATCTTGGACGTCCGCCCGCCGGGGTAGCCCCGCGAGCCGTCGGGCTGCAAAGCCAAGTACTCGGGATGCGTCTCGTGAAAACGCTCCCACCATTCGCTGAACGGATGTCCCGGGTTGAAAGCGAGTGAATCCAACTGCAAGCGCTGATGGCGGGCCCATTCATTCCCGCTCATGTTTTTCGACAGGGTATAGATCATGAAAATAAGATGCCGGCTGCGGAATTGCGGGTAATAGCGATAGACAAACGGCTCCAAGGCAATGGTGGACTGTTCCAGCACATCCTCACCAAGTTCTCCGGGCCAGAGCCACCGCACGCCCAGATAGTCCTGCAGAAAACCGTACACCGCATTCACCGTGCCGTATTCCTGCTGTATGCCGACTATCTCCCGGCCTCTGCGGTCCGGGACGGTCATGTGCTCCGGGTCCCAGCGGTCGCGCCCGGCAATCACGACATGGTTGCTGTTGGCGGCAATCAGGATTTCCTCCGCATGCTGGAAATTGAAATCAAGATCGGGGAACAGCTTGTCAAGGATCGGCTGGTAGCCCACCCAGATAGCGGACACCGGCAGCGGATCGGGTTGCCCCTCGATCACCTCGGGCCGCGCGCCGCTGGTTTTTTCAATATATTCCGCCAGCTCATCGGCCGCCTGGCGCGTGAACGGCGGGGCGCCCTCGAAGACCACGATCGGCATGCGTGCCTCACCGTTCTCAACCAGCATCAGTTCCGCGCCCTTTGTACACGCGGAGGTGAGCGCGCCTATTGCCAGGGCCGCCAAGCCTATCCGCACACTGTTATGCAAGGGATGATGTTGCATTATGCCGTCCTTTGTTTTTTGGTCGGTGTGGCGCCAAAGCAGCGTTGTGAGCCGCATTGATCATGACCATGCTCATATACTTTTACTATATTAGCAATAATTTAAGTGTTACAACATGGATGTTTTTGTTTGAAATGATGGATATTATTGACCGGCAACCAACATGCATGTCTGTCTTCATGACGCACGGGTGCTCTTTTCCTGGCTCCTTTTACTTGCGACAAATAATGGCGGCATCAGGTGGAATCCTGTGCCGGTTTTGCGGGCAAACAGCGGGCTTGACTTGAGCCCGCTTTTAAAATATTTTTTTCAAACATTACAGCAACATGCTGTTGTTCAAATCGTTCGACTTGATCCCGTTGGCGATGCGTAAAACCCATAACGCCACAAAGAAGTGATTCATCATGACCGCCATTGCCACAGAGAACACACAACTTGCCGGCGGTTGGCGTGCATCACTCCAACCATGGCCGGAGGCCCAAACCAACTTTCTGGTTGTGGAGGGCAGAAATCTCCAGGTGCGTTTCGCTGATGCCGCGGCATGGACGATTTTCGATATGCACTGGCGTGGGCGCGAGGTCGGACGGCACAGCGGGGCCACGGGATCCGTGATCCAGTGGCAGGAAGATGCTCCGCGGCGTTCGGTGGATGACATCCCGGACAGACCTTGTTGCAAACGCTACGGCGGCCCGCTCCGTCAGACGATCGGGACCGGCCATGGCGGTGAAATCGTGCGGCGGATAACCGTGTACGCCGAGTCTGAACCACCCGACCCAACAGCGCATCGCCATCCATGCGATATTAATCCTCGCGAAATCCCGATTGTGGCCGAAGGTGAGCTCGTTGCCGAAACCAATCGAAGCGTAGACGGCACGCGCATCCGGGTCCGCAAGGAATCAATCATCGGCCCGTTCGACCATGAAGCGACTTTCGACTTTTCGTCGGCGTTCCCCGGTTTCGCGGTCACGCACCGCTTCCGGGCCAATGCGGCCATGGCCCGCGGCCATTTCGCCGGCTACCGCTACACCTTCATGTTCATGCTACCGGAAACCTACGACCGGTATCTTATTGTTAACGGAGATGACCGTACGGAGCAGGCCATCATCACACCGGCAGCCGGCAAGCTTCTGAACCAGTCTTTTCGAGCGCTGGCCTGCATTTCGCCCACGGACCAGACGGGCATAGCCTACGTCTATCCGGAGGCTTACCCCGGTTCCAACCACATCAATGTACGCCCCGGCAAAGACCGCAAATTCCGTGCAGACCTCTTTCGCGATCACTATGAAGTCGGCGAAGTGTCCGAATTCAATCTCCGGATTATTCCGTTTGAAGCGCAAGAGCAC
>JAIVGW010000155.1:2645-5140 GCA_020201415.1 Lentisphaerota bacterium | reverse complement strand
CGGTGAGCGAAGCATGCAGGAAGAACGGTTTATCTGAAGAACGCTCATTCAGCCAGCGGACAGCTTCATTGGTGATGAATACATCAAGCCTATCCTCGATAGGCACGAAAGAGGGCGAATACAGGTTCGTGCCACCCTTCCGATGATCCCGCGATGCGGCGTCCTCACGCATTTTCCCGTAGAACTCCTCGCCGTATTTCCCGATGATATAGTCCGCATATCTGCTTTTGCCGAGGCCCTGACATTCAAATACGTAATCAAAGCCCCGGTCATAAGTGTGCTTTTCCAGGTCGGTCAAGTGATGTTCGGCCGTCGTCCTGCCATCGTGACTGTGCAACTTGCCAATGATGGCGGTTTCATACCCCGCCCGCTGCAGGGCCTGGGCGACTGTCTTGTGGCCGTAGGGCCAATTCTTGGCATTGCGCGGACCCGACGGGGATTGGCCGGCGTAAAGGCCGGTGAGCCACGTGAAGCGGGTCGGCATGCAGACCGGGCAGTTGGTGATGGCATTAGGGAACGTGACCCCCATCTTCTTGAGCCGATCAATCGTCGGCGTTTCAAGTCCGTCAATGAGACCGCCGGTGTAGAAATCCCAGCGATGCTCGTCATCAGTCAAAAACAGAATATTCGGCCTTTGTTTTTCATTCATGCTCCATGTCCTTTTATTAGTGGGGAATCCCGGTCAACTCAAGTCCGGGTTCCAGTGGGTCACTCCCATTTGATAGCGGGCATGCATCGTGGTCGAATTTGCATACCACGCCGTAACCAAGGTCCCGTCCTCACGCTCGACCGTCGATGGATAACCCCCATCGGTCGCGGTCCCGAACTGTACAACCACCAGTGGGCGCCGGGTCCACGTCCCGCCTCCGTCCTCGCTGAATCTGGCACCGATACCGTAGCATCCGCAATGCCGAATGCCATACGTTAAGAGGACCCGACCATTGCGAAGTCGCAGTAAATGTGCCGGCGCCATCATCGGCCCGGTCAAGGGCTGATCGAACTGCCAACTTCCGCCATTATCATCAGATACAAAAAGATCAAGACTGGTGTTGTTTGCGGTGCGTGCGGCTGCCAGCCAGCGGCCGCCCTCCAGGTGGACAAGCGTGGTTTCGTTATGGTTTCCGTCATCCACAATCCCGGCGGCAATTCACCATCGAGCGCCCAGGTCGCGCCGCCATCCTTCGAACGGCAGATCCACGTCGGCAGCACCTCGCTCCGAAAGGGAGCGGCCTTCGCCTTGTCCCGGACTGATTTATCTGACCAGCCCGAAGCCAGGACGACCAGATCTCCATTGGCGGCCTGTCCGGCGGCAACGTTCATGCGATTGGTTTTTGGTTCGTGCGGTGCAGGCACGCCCCGTCGTTTCCAGAATACACCGCCATCGGTACTTGCCCAGCACTCAACATCCCCCTCCCACTTGCCGTGACAGGGCTGATTGAAGATAGTCGCCAGTATCTCCCCGTTCGGGCGCTGTGTCAGGTTCGGCCAGGCACAGACGTTGTCGATTGCCACATAGTGTTTCATGCAAGATTGCTCCATTACCGCTTTTCAGTAGGCCCCAACCTCTTTCACAACGCCCACAATGTGCTGGAAGTCCTTCAAGCTGACATTGTCGGGAACGGAATGATCGGTTGCCCAGATATAGCCGCCGCTTTCCTTTAATGCCGGCAGCTTAGCCCTTACTTCCGCTTCCATTTCGTCCACATTGTTCCACAAAAGCGCATTAAACCCGCCATGCAGCAGCAGTCTGTCCCCATACTCTTTTTTGACCTGAATTGGGTCGACGCCGGCTTTGACTTCCAGAGGATTCAGACCGTCCAGTCCCAGCGCTACCAGTTCCGGAATAAAGGGCCGAATATCGCCACAGGAATGAAGCACGGCAGGTATGCCCTTCGCGTGCGCCCAATCGATTGCCTGGTGGTGAATCGGTTTCAAAAGGTCACGGTACATGTCCAGGGAAAAGAACTGGTTGTACTTATATCCCATATCGTCCGGCCATCGCAGCGCATCAAACCGGTAGCCCTCTTCCCACACCCGATCGAAAAGGTTGAGACAAAGTTCCAGCTCGGTCTGAAACATATCCCGCACCCATTCAGGATAATCGATAAAGGCCATCAGCAAACGTTCGGTGCCGATAAAATGCGAGTGCGTTATATCGAAACCGAACCACCCGGTGCCCTCGATCAGGACCCCCTGCTGCCGCCATTGCGACCAGTTTTCGCGCAACTTACCCCACGGAATCCGGTCGTCGGACGGTGTCATACGCTCTTTGACCTTCCGCCAGTCATCCGGTGTTTTGATCCTGACGTCGAGAACCTGCGGCGTGGACGCCTTGTGTTTCCACCGTTTTAAAGTCATACCCCACGATGTAGTCACGACGACGTAATCATCGGTTTCTGCTTCAAGCCCTTCGGGGAGGCGCGGCGAATTGTCCACCAATACCTTCACTTTAGAATCCACACCAAAGAATTCGGCTGGAGAACAATCTCCCATGC
>JAIVGW010000155.1:0-2479 GCA_020201415.1 Lentisphaerota bacterium | reverse complement strand
TTGGCCGATTACCACCGGCCGGAAATATTGCGGGCCGGCTCCGGGACCGCCCTGCGTCTTCATGGCGCCCGGCGTGTAATCACTGAGACGCCGATAGAGCAGCAGCCAGCTGCGATCGAAAACACGGCCGTCTTTCGAGACCGTAATATACATGTTGGCGCGATTGGGCGAATTGCCCAGGATATAAACCGTCCCGTCCGGCAGTGAGCCCGCCGCCGGGTCGGCCGCACCATACAGATTTGTACGCACGGCCGGCGGATAAAAAGATTCCGCATCGGGCTTCTCTGACGCATAATAAAACGGATGGACCGTGGGCTTCTGATTTTCGCGCACCGCGACCATACTCCCGTCCGGCCGCTTAAAAGACGTGCCGTGCGTCAACCCATTCGTCCCATCCTGCGTCAGGTGGCTAGTGCCCGGTTGATAGCCCGGGAATCGTATGGCGCCTCCCTGCTCTTTTGCTTTCCGGACCAGTTCCTGGAAATCCGCGGGCGCCTCCGAGAGCAGCGGCGCATCGCTGTAGGGCGAAACCAGCGGCTCCAGCGGCAGCCTCAGGTCCGTGGTCATCTGCAGCGAATCGGCCAGTTCATGCACCTTATAAAGCGGGGAAAGCGGCTGGAAGCGATCATCCTTGATCCCCCATTCCTGGTAGAACGGAAAATCCAGATCCCAGACCGCGAAAGACCCGTTCGCCATTTTCGGGGTTCTGGCGTGAGCGTAAGCCTCTGGCGCGAGCACCTCGCCGGCGGGAATGTTGCGGGGCATACGGGATGTGACACCGTGGAGCGCCTGCAGACCACCGCAAAAAATCAGGCGGTCGTCCACAATCCGGAAGCCGCCTTTGGCCTGGGCATCCCGCACCGCGTCCGAGTCGCTTACCAGCAGCCGGCGGCGTACCGGAACGGCCGCCGGAGCCAGTTCAATGACGCTGTCATCCGCGCCCCAATCCACGTCACCGCGGTCGTTGAGGACTTTGCCGACGCGCGCCAGGGTGCGGCTGCCGGGACCGTTTTCATCCAAGGCGTGATTGTGCCAAGTGGCCAGCAAGCGATCCTTGTAGACAAACACACCGGTATTATGATTCCACGATCCGTGACACACGCTTTCATAGGCCCCGCTGCCGCCTTCGTCCGCGGACGCCTTGCTGCGCAGCGCATGCATCAGTTCCACATGCTCGGCTTCCTGCATCTCCCTGATGCCCAGCCCGGGTTCGCGCGGATCGAAACCATCGGGAATAACCCAGCGTAGGGGCGCGTCGGGAGCGGCCGGATATTTCTCCAACAACTGTTTGCCATCAAGCGCGCTGTCAGGCGGCGGCAAAATGGAGGTGAAGTCGCCTTTGCGCAACTCCTCGGGGCCGCCCAGGGCCAGTAAGGGCGCGCCTTTGCCGTTGACCAGATGGACCACCACCAGGTTGTCCCCCTGGTGCAGCCAGACCTTAACACAGTGATTGTTGATCGCCGGGCGGCTGCCGCCATTGCCTTCCTCCATCAAGTCAAGCGCGACCGCGCCGTTGACATAAACCCGGTAGAAAAAGTCCGCGCCGAATCCCAGTGTTGCCTCCTGTTCGGCTTCGGAATGTAAAAGCACATAAATCAACGTACTGCGCGGTTTCTGGTAGGGAGGCTCGCCGTAGAGCGGCGTGAGTTTATACTGGTTGCGGGTCGGGGTCACCTGCCGCGCCTCCTGAGCCTGCCCACCGATCGAGATTGTGCCCGGCAGCGTTTCCAGGATATCCGCCGTCAGCGGAAGATCCACACCATCGAACGGTCCGAACACCGTCCATTGCATCGGAAAATCCACGCGGCCAACGATATCCGGTTTAGGTTGCGCTGAATTCTTGGGCATGGGTTGTACTCCTTATATTGAATGGGATAGCCCCGCGGATTTGTTCCGCCGTCAGGCAATTCATTGAATATACATCAAACAGCCTCAATTGAAAACAATAACATCTGCTCAAATCATGGTACTTTTTGTTCACCAACCGGTCGGGCGGAACGCCAGCCTGGTGTCTGCCGTTGATTAAAAAGTACCACAAATTGATCCAATAGTCCTACCACTCCGGCTGAAATTATAATACACTGCATGAAAATATTTTTAAAAACCCGCGCTCGAGGAGGCAAGAGATGAAAGACCGGCTGAAATTTTTGGCAGTGAGTCTGTTGACCGGCTTGACACTATGGGCATTACCGGCGCAGTCCGAGCTGGTCCTGGTCGAAGACGGCCGGAGCGTTGCGCCTATCGTGGTGTTCGAGAATGCCCCGCCCTTGACGCGGCAGGCCGCGGAAGAACTGGCCTACTATATTGAAAAGACTTCGGGTGCGCGCCCGGAAGTCATCCAAGGGCAACCAGCGCCCCTGCCCGACAAGGCCATCTGGGTCGGCTACCAGCCTGCGCTTGATAAAATCTTTCCGGAACTGGACTTTGACTTCCAGCATCCCGAGGAAATCCTGATCGCGGCCAACGACAAGCACCTGGT
>JAIVGW010000397.1:3794-5519 GCA_020201415.1 Lentisphaerota bacterium | reverse complement strand
GCTTGACGCCGCTTTCTGCATACGGCATTTATAATTCACTACTGGATGGCAGTCTGCAAAACACGGTGCGGGGCGTTACAGATTTATTTGGGTCGTCAAATATCAAAACAGTTGGAGATTCATAATGCAAAAGCAAGTAAAGGCCGGATCGGTAAAATCTGTATTTGCCATACTTATAACGATGGCCCTTATGTTTGCCCTGATGCCTGTTTGGGCCGCCGATTCTGTGGCGCAGGGCTTTCCCCTGATCATCAATGACGTCTCCGGGTTGGATGAGCCCTGGCCGTTGATCGGGGGCTTGCCGTTTCCCGAAGGCCTGCTGCATGATTCCGGACAGATCCGCATTGTAGACGAACAAGGCGTTGAAGTGCCGTCGCAGATTGATGTGGCCGCCACCTGGCGCGACGGCAGTATCCGTTGGGCGCTGGCGGGTCTGCATGTTGATCCACGGGGGAATTATCGCGTGGAGTTTGGTCCAAATGTGAGCCGGAGTAATCCTGAAAATCCGCTGGTCATCGAGCAAACAGATGGCGGGCTGCAGGTGGATACCGGTGTGGCCCGGTACGAGTTTAACAATGACGCACTTTTGCCGGATCGTGTGGTGATAAAGGGGGTGAGGGTGTTGGAAAACTCCGGCGACGGCGCCTACCTGGTCGATAACCAGGGGCGTCTGGCGCGGGTGGCCGGGGCGGCGGCCGAAATCGAAACCGAGATTGTCAAACAGGGGCCGGTGCGCACGGTCATCCGTCGCGAGGGCTGGTATGTGACCGATGATAACGACCGCCTTGCCCGGGCCAAGGTCTGGTTCTATCTAACTGCTGGCAGTCCCTATTTGCGTGTGACGCATACGCTGGTATTCACCGAGGACACCAATGACCTGTGGGTGCGCGATTACGGGTTGGAGTTCAGGACGCCTGAAGAGCCTGAGGAAGTTGTTTTTGTTTATCGCGCGGCGGAGGACCTTGAGCGGATGGAGGCCAGGGTTGGGGCACAAGCCTTTGACAACTTCACTGACGACCAAAAACAAGTAATTGCTAACCTTCTGTCGGTAGCCCAGGATTGGGATTGGCAACGTCTGAGTGTGACGCCCCAGGGTGCGGAAGTTTACATGCTTCAGGATGATTTTCCGCACCTGCTCGAACGTGATTGCCGCGCGGTGATCGGGAGTGGTGCCGCCGGGATTATGCAACAGCCTTCAGAGGGCTTCTGGGTGGAACCGTGGGAAAAGATAATTGATGTGGCCGGTGAGTGGGGCGATGCAAGTTACCGGGATCATGGGTTGACTGTCGTGCTGCCCTGGCTGGCTCAGCAGTTTCCCAAGGAAATCGCCTTTGGCCCCCGGGGCGCCCGGGTGGCGCTCTGGTCCGGGCGCAGCGGGCGGGATCTGGATTTTCGTCCGGTCACGCTGGTGAGCGAATTCTGGAAGGAATGGGCGACCGGCATCCGTGGCCGTGACAATGTGTTTGCGCCCAGAATCGAACATGTCGGCGGTGTTGAAAAACTTTCCGAATTGAGCAATGCCCGGGGCGCAGCGCGTACGCACGATGTCTGGCTGCTGCCCCGCAACGCCTCTATTGCCGCGCCGACGTTGACTGCCAGAACCAGGGCGGCTGCCCATCCGCCGCTGCTGCAGGCCGATCCCCAATGGTTGTGTGCGACCGAGGCTATCGGCTGGCCGATGCATCCGCAAGACCTGGAACGTTTTCCTCAGGAAGAGGCGGTTTT